>CADBLC010000234.1 GCA_902795385.1 Fibrobacter succinogenes
GGCGTGTACATGAGTTTCGACCTCGTGCTGTTCTTCGTGTTCTACGAGATGGAAGCGCTGTGCATGTACCTGATGATTGCCTGCTACGGCAGCGGCAAGCGCGACTACGGCGGAAAGAAACTTACGCTAACGCTCGCGTTCGGCTCCTCGATGATTCTCGCCACGCTTTTCGGGCTGTACTTTGAAGGCGGCGCGAACAGCTGGAGCATCATGGAACTTTCGAAGGTCACCTTCCCGATGGAATTCCAGATGTGGGCATTCCCGCTCATGTTTATGGGATTCGCCGTATCGAGTTCGCTGTTCCCGTTCCACTTCTGGAGCCCCGACGGTCACTCGTCGGCACCTACCGCGGTATCGATGCTCGCGGCCGGCGTGATGATGAAGATGGGCGCCTACGGGTGCCTGCGCGTCGCGATATTCCTGATGCCCGAAGCGGCCAAGTTCTGGCTCCCCTATGTGGTGGCCCTGCTTATTTTCAACGTGGTTCTCGGTCCCTTCATCGCGATTCGCCATAAGGACCTCAAGTACATCACCGCCTACAGTTCCATCAGCCACCTCGGCCTCATCTTCCTCGGGCTTGCGGCTCTCACGCCGGTGGGCCTGCGCGGCGCCAGCCTGCAGATGATATCGCACGGGTTCCTCACCGGGCTCTTCTTCGCGACCATCGGCATGATTTACGAACGTACGCACACCCGCGACATCACGCAGATGGGCGGTATCATGCGCAAGATGCCCTTCCTCGGCGTAGGATTCGTGCTCGCCGGTTTCGCGGGCCTCGGGCTGCCTGGCTTCAGCGGGTTCATCGCCGAAAGCACCATCTTCATCGGCGCCTTCCAGCAAGATTCCACCCTCACGCGCGTCGTGACCGTGCTGGCCATCCTTTCCATCACCACCACGGCCGTGTACATATTGCAAACGGCAAACCGCATGCTCCATGGACCGCTCCCACAAAAATACGAGACCCTTACCGACGGGTGCTTCCGCGAGAAGCTCGTCATCGTAGTCCTTGTCGCCTGCCTCCTGTTCATCGGTATCTGCCCCGGGCCATTTGCCGACCTGCTTGACCAGAGCATCGCCCCTATGATTAGATGGTAACACTATGCAAATACCCAATTTCATATTTCCCGATTTGCTCCTGCTTATATTCCCGTTCATCGTCATCGGGAGCAGGCTATTCTGCAACGCCCAGTCCAAACTCCCCTGGCGCATTGCGAACATCGGCTTCATCGCGATTTTCGTCCTGCTGAACCTCATCCCGCTTGCCAGCGGCGAAGGCAGGCTCTTCATCAGCAACTGGAAAATCGACGATTTCGGCGTGCTCATGCGCGAGGTGCTCATCATCAGCGCCATTCTCGGCATGTGGCTATCGAAGGACTACTTCGAGCACAGCGGCGAGAAAGGACAGATGCACCAGATTGCCGAATTCATCGGCGCCATTGCGTTTGCGACCTTCGGCGGATTCACCGTCGTTTCCGCCTGCGACCTGCTCACGTTCTTCCTCGGGCTCGAAATGGCGACCATCCCGATGTATGCGCTTACCGCATGGAACAAGGGCGACCAGTTCGGCAGCGAGGCGGCCACCAAGTACATCTTGATGGGTTCCGTCGCCACCGCGTTCGAGCTGTTCGGATTCAGCTACCTCTACGGCTTTGCCGGTTCGCTCCACTTCACCGAAATCCAGCAGGCCGTACTGTCGAGCACAAGCCCGCTCCTCTGGGTCGCCGTGCTGTTCCTCTTCTGCGGAATCGGCTTCAAGCTCACGCTGTTCCCCTTCCACACCTGGGCACCGGACGTTTACGAAGGCGCCCCGACTCCTGTAACCGCGGTCATCTCGGTAACCTCGAAGGCCACGGCCATCGCGTTCCTCGTCGTTCTTGTCTATGGCCCCCTCGCCCCCATACAAGATCAGATTGCACCGCTCATTGCGCTCCTCGCCGGTACCACGCTCTTCGTGGGTAACCTGGGAGCCCTCAAGCAGAGCAGACTCCGCCGATTCATGGCCTACAGCTCCATCGCCCAGGCAGGCTACATCATGATTGCCCTCCTCGGCCCTACCACGCTGGCAAAGACGGCCATCATCTACTACCTGTTCGTCTATGCCATTTCCAACTACCTCGCGTTTTTCGTATTCGGCATCATCGGGCACTACCGCGAAGAGACCTTCGCCTCGCTGCGCGGGCTTTCCAAGCAAGACCTGAACCTGGCCATCGCGCTTGCCATATCGATGTTCAGCCTTGCAGGCATTCCGCCCCTGGCAGGGTTCTTCGGCAAGTTCCACCTGTTCTTCAGCGGAGCCTCTACCGGTCATTACGCGATTGTCGCTTTTGCCGTACTGAACAACGTGATTGCGCTTTTCTACTACATCCAGCTCATCAAGAGCGCCTGGGTAGACGAGCCCGAAGGGGAACTCAGCCCCATCCGCCTCACGAAGCGCCAGCGCAACGTGGTCATCTTGCTCTCCGTACTCGTCATTGCACTCGGCATTCTGCCGTTCCTCAGCAACAACGTCTTTACCGGATTCAGCTACTAGAGCACTTCGCTAATTCTTTCGTTCCAATGGTCCGTGCGTTCACGGACCTTTTCTTTTCCGTTCTCGCACACGCTGAGGAAGCAGATTTCGTTCACCACCGAGTAATCCGAACCGCCATTGAACACGTTCTCGTTGCCGTATTCCTCGCGGTCCATCCATACGTACACTTCGCAGCCGTATTTTTTCGAGGTTGCCCGGCAGAACTCCGCCAGAGCGTCTTCCGAGACAGACGCGGACGAATCGGCAACAAGCGCCGCAAGGATTTCTTGCTGCGATACCGTACGTGTCCCTTCGTGCGAGATTACCCGCCCTGCAATGGTGATTTCACAATCCATGGTTAATCCTTCACGCAGCGGATAGGAATGGCGAACTTGTACTTTTCGTTGATTCCCAGGAAGGTTGTCCCAGTAGAAGTCTTCCCATCGTACATGATGAACATCCAGGCATACTCTTCGGCATAGTCAAGCGACCAGAAATAGCCCTCCTGGCCAACTTTCTTGAATTCATCCGTATCGAAAAGGTAATAGCCGCCCGGCAGCAGGGAAAAACCGTATTTATCGATACCATACACCCAAAGGTAAGCGCTTCTGAGCGTACTGGCCCCATAAGGCCACTCGTCGTCATCCCCTATGACTGCTACATGAGGCGTTCCCGTTTCCGACACATCTTCAAGATTATGTATTTCTGAAGACGACGGCAAATGCCACCCATCCATGCAAAGTCCCTGGATATGGGTCAAATCACGGCAGTCAGTCCCGTTGCCGCATTCCCGCGGGTTTTC
>CADBLC010000235.1 GCA_902795385.1 Fibrobacter succinogenes
ACTTCGACGACCTTGGCAAATGCTTCCGGATCGGCGACGGCCATGTCCGCGAGAACCTTGCGGTTCATCTGGATGTTGGCCTTGGAAAGCTTGTAAATGAACTGGCTGTAGCTGATGCCGTGTTCACGGACGGCGGCATTGAGGCGGACGATCCACAGGGAGCGGAACGTGCCCTTCTTGTCGCGGCGGTGAGCGTAGGCATACTGACCAGCATGGGCTACGGCGTCAATGGCAAGGCGAAGGTTCGACTTGCGACGGCCATAGAAACCCTTGGCGGCCTTGAGGATTTTTTTGCGGCGTTCGCGGGAAGGAACTCTGGTTTTAGCGCGTGGCATTCTTACTCTCCTTATGCTACTACAAGCAGACGCTTGACGTGATAGGTATCGACCTTCTTGACGAGTGCACCCTTACGAAGGTTGCGCTTACGCTTGGTGGTCATCTTGGCTTGAATGTGGCGCATACCAGCGCGCTTGAACTTGACGTGGCCGGAACCCGTCACGCGGAAGCGCTTCTTAGCACCGCTGTGTGTTTTCATTTTAGGCATTTGTACCTCGTTAGGTTAATGTTAAGCCTCACCTGCTGCCTTTGGCTCGGTTGCGGGCTTCGGTGCCTGGTCGGGCTTTTTGGCCTGACCCGCACCACGTTTAGGACCGTAGATAGAAAGCATCGTGTTGCCTTCCACCCTCGAGTCCATTTCCAGATCGCCGTACTGGAGCAAGTCTTCCTTGGCTCGTTCCATCAGGCGCTTGCCGTAATCCATGTGCGCCATCTCGCGCCCACGGAACTGCATGATAAGCTTCACCTTCATACCGTCCTGCAAGAACTCGGCCGCCTGCTTGATCCTGTACAGGTAGTCGTTCTCCGCAGTCTTCGGGTGCATCTTGATTTCCTTCAGCTTCACCACGTGCTGCTTGGCCTTGGCAGCCTTCGCCTTCTTGACCTGCTCGAACTTGTACTTGCCGTAGTTGATGATGCGGCAGACAGGCGGCTTCGCATTCGGGGAGACTTCCACCAGGTCCAGTCCGGCGTCCTTCGCCATCTGCAGTGCCTTGCTCGTCTCGATGATGATGGCCTCGCCATCTTCCTTCACGAGACGTATCGGGGAGATACGGATATCTTCGTTGGTACGGGTCCCATCGCTGGGACGGTTAGGCATGCGACGATCGCGCGGATTGGGATACAAGTATGACCTCTGTATGAATGTTAAACGTGGGCGAAAATTTAGCAAGTTTTAAATAATTTTCCAATACTTTTCGGAAAACCCCTTTAAAAACAGGCTTTTTTTTGTACATTTGGACTAAATTGCGGCGGTAGCTCAATGGTAGAGCCTTAGCCTTCCAAGCTAATGGTTGCCGGTTCGATCCCGGTCCGCCGCTCTTGGACCTCCCTTTGGGAGGTCTTTTTTTTGTGTTTTTTCATCTTGGTGGGGGAAGCCTCCCCCTGGCTGCAGCCGCCTTGTCCGCGAAACATTCCGGTTGTCATCCCCGCGAAGGCGGGGATCTTTTCTGCGCGTCCAAGCCGTCTTCCGCTACCCCCTCTGCGGGGAGTTCCCCGCAACGCCCCCGGCCGCGGTCAACTAACCGCTGTCATGCCCGCCTCCGGGCGGGCACCTCCTCCTTTTCGTCGAAAAGGATGGTCCAGCAGAACGTCATGCTGAGCCGAAGGCGAAGGATCCAGAGAACCGCTTCTTGTAAGTATGTTTGCTTCGAGTGGCATTTCGCACGCAAACACGATCACTTCGTTGAAGTGTTTGCTTTGCGAAACGCCCACTCTCCGCAAAGAAACACAGGATGGGCTCTGGTATGTAATGTTACCGCTAGGTTCGTTTGAAGAGCGGTTACTGCTCCGCCCTCGTGACTAATAGTCCCTTCGGGCTTCACGAAACTCGGGTTTTATTTTGAACCGCTAGGACCGTCTTGGTGAGGAGCTAGTAGTTTTTTACACAGCGGACAGAAAGAGCGCGTTTTGCTTTAACCTCTTCGTAAATGCGACTCATGCCTTGAGAATCTATCGCGACACGATGAGCCCTTTCAGCATCATCTGCTGATTGTTGCGGCGTCCAAAAAATAGCTTGCTTTTTTATATCCCTAAAAACTAACGAACCATTCGGATATCGCTCCCAACTTCCCGCCGGCAATATCGACAAACCAGAACCGTTGTTACCAAAGCCAGCCACTTTCGAGCCCAAATCGAATACACTACTATGCTGCAAATAAGCCCATTCCCCTTCACTTGCTACATGCCACCCCTCGGGGCAAATACCCTGATGCTGGACATAATATTGTGGTTGAGTATAACCGCTGGGATAAACAAATTTTTGCGAGCAAGCCTCCGCACTGATGGATACACTGTCGCATACGGCAGGGAAACCCATGGCGTTGCTCCAGGTATAGAGTCCTCCCCAGCCATTATCGCAGTACCACGGGTCGTTATCGTAGCAGTACTTCGTGGAGTCTCCCTGCACGGTACCGCCAGACACCATCTTACCATAATTCAGGTTCTCGGCAAAGAAAACATAAGTTTTTTCAAAAACATCATCATACTTGCTCACCGTACGGTACTTCTGTCCGTCGCGAGGGTCCGTGAACTCGCCGTAAGACACCTTCTCATTAAACTGGTTCGTCATGTCAAAATAGCTGCTAGTGGGCACCGCCGAGCTAGAGGACTCCGGAACCCAATAGCCGTCATGACAAATAACATTTACTCCGTCTGCCCTTCCCTTTTTCCCTTCTTCTGAGCATGGAAACTTTGACTCACTAGAGCTGCTACTCGACTCATTGCTAGAGTTCACCGAGGAACTAGACCCAGCAGAAGTCCCCGAGCTGCTTGACGTTACGGACGAACTGGACTTGGCACTAGAAGACGACTTCACAGAACTGCTGGAAGAGTTATCATCACTCGAGGAGAGCGATTCACTTGAAGGGAGGTCCCCGACTGAATCGGGGAAGACAGACGAATCATCGTCACCGCATGCGGAAAGCGCCAACAGCGTAGCAAAAAGAACAACCGTACCCTTATGAAACATCGAGTCCATCGATACCCCCTATTCCGCCAAAATATAATTTTTCTAAATTTGGCACATGTTTTTCGAACAAGCCATTGCACAAGCCGATTCCCTCCACGGCGAATCGCTCGCCATGCTCGACTACAAAAGCGAGCTTAAAGTCAAGAACGACGCCATCCAGGAATTCTGGGACGTGAACCGCCTCGCCGGCAACCCGCAAAAGATAATCGCAAGCCCCATGCCCCGCGGTTACCGCACCACGAGCAAGAGGCGCGTAGAAATGCGTCCGGGAAACCTCCAGTTCGACCGTCAGGAATCGATGCTCGAACCCGAGGAACACAACAAGATTTACGACTTCCTGTTCGAAAAGCTCATCACGCCCGCATACAAGCCGCTCGCCTATGCGCTCAACTGGATCATTATTCGCGGCACGTACAAGTACCGCGTGGTCATCTTCAACATCAAGAAGATTGACGCAAGCATCGTGCGCAAGCTAAAGCTGATTTCGGACGCACTGAAGGAATCGCCCCTCCACGTGACCGCGGCGCACGCCTACGTGGACACGACCGAATCGGACTACTACCTGGAATCGAAACGCCCCACCGACGGCCTCGACTTCAAGCAGCTCTACGGCCCGCGCGACCTCACGCTCGACCTCGGGCATTTCCGCCTCAAATACCCCGTCACGGGATTCAGCCAGATCAACGAGAGCCAGATTCACAACCTCATCAAGGCGGCGAGCCGTCTGCTTTCGCTTTCCAAGGAAGACCACTTCCTGGATTTGTACTGCGGTTACGGCCTGTTCAGCTTTGCGCTGGGCGAAGCTGCCAAGTCGGTTCTCGGTGTGGAATGGGAAGGCCCGTCCATCGACAGTGCGAAGGCATCCGCAAAATTCCTCAAGAAGAACTACCGCTTTGTCGCGGGCAAAATCGACGAGATGTTCGTGCAGACGAGACTCCCGCGGCCCATCCCCGGCGAACCCGAGAAGATATTGCTGGACCCGCCCCGCAAGGGCTGCGAACCCGGAGTCATCCACGCACTCGCCATGCGCAAGCCCATCCGCGTGTGCCACATTTTCTGCGGCACCGACGAGATTCCCGCCTCGCTCAAGGAATGGGAACGCTACGGCTACCGCGTCCGTGAAGTGCAGCCGCTCGATTTGTTCCCCGGCACCCCGCACCTCGAAACCATCGTGATGCTGGAACGCAAATAGACGAGAGAATGTAGGAAAGACGTCATGGCGGCCCTGAGCCGCCATCTAGATTCCGGCTCGAGGGCCGGAATGACGTGAATAAAAAAGCATATATGTTTAAAGGCAATTTGACAATCGAAGCTGTCGACAAGAAGCCCGCCCTCTGGACACGCAACTTCACGACTTGCGCGGCGGCGAACTTCTTGCTGTTCTTCAGCTTTTACCAGCTGCTGCCCATCCTCCCGATGTTCATCATCGAAAAATTCCAGACGGACAACGCGACGGCGGGCATCGTCATTTCGCTCTACACCATCGGCGCGCTCGCCTGCCGGCCGTTCGCAGGCTTCTTGGTGGATACGCTTTCCCGCAAACCGCTGTACTTCTGGACGTTCTTCGCATTCACCCTGTGCTTCATCGGTTATAAGACGCTCGGACTCATCCCGCTGCTCGCCGTACTCCGTTTTATGCACGGGTTATGCTTCGGGATTTCTACGACCGCAAGTAACACGGTCGCCATCGACGCGCTCCCGGCAAGCCGCCGCGGGGAAGGCATCGGCTACTTCGGCATCAGCGTGAATCTCGCGTTCGCGACAGGCCCCATGACAGGTATGTTCCTGTACGAGGCTTTCGGCGACAACATCGTTTTCGCGATTTCAATTATCTTGTGCGTAATCGGCCTCATTCTAGTGCAGACGCTCAAGGTCGCCCCGAAAGAGAAAAAGCCTCACGCACCGCTTTCGCTCGACAGGTTCTTCCTCACGCGCGCCGTCCCACAATTTGCGAACTTCATCTTCGTGGGTTTCGCCTACGGGCCCGTCACGAACTACATCGCGCTCTATGCGAAGGAACTCGGCATCGGGGGTTCCGGATGGTTCTATGCGCTCATCGCCGCAGGACTCATCATCAACCGCATCACGACGGGCCGCCTCATCGACAAGGGCTACCTCGTGCATCTTGTGGGCACGGGCATGACCCTGAACGTAGTCGCATACTTTTTGCTCGCCTTCAGCCACTCGCCCGTCACGTTCTTCGCTTCGGCATTCTTGATTGGCACGAGCCTCGGGCTCATTTTCCCCGGCTACCAGACCATGTGCGTGAACCTCGCCCGGCATGACCAGCGCGGTACCGCAAACAGCACGTACCTCAGCGGCTGGGATATCGGCATCGGTATCGGAATTCTTGTGGGAGGCTCAATGGCGGAGCACTTCGGCATGCACCAGCAGGTATTCTTCGTCTGCGCCGTGGCACTCGTCATCGCCGACATCCTGTATTTCACATGGACGGCTCGCCACTATTTGAGAAATAAGCTGGAAGGTTAGTCATCCTTACATTCCCATTAAGCGGAGCGCTTGTCTTCGTACATCTTCTGGTCGGCGTGGGCGACACAGTCCTTGAAGTTTGCCACGTCCCCGTCCCAACGGGCATATCCCAAGCTCACCTCGATCGGATAAGTCTGCGAGTCGTCGCGGTTCGCGATTTCTTCTTGCAGGCAATCCCTGACTATCTTGAGCACGTCATCCGGTTTTCGCGTCTGCGCAATCATCATGAATTCATCGCCGCCATAACGACACAGGAATACCGACATCTTCAAGCGGCCGCACGCCTTCTTGAGAGCCTTCGAAATAAGGATAAGCGCCTTGTCACCTTCATTATGCCCATAGGTATCGTTAATCTGCTTAAAGTGGTCCACATCCACCATAATCACAAAGGTATCCTTCGCATCACGTTGCAACAGCAGGTAACGCCGCAGCTGGTTGCGGTTGTTGAGAGATGTCAGCGGGTCCGTTGATATCAGTTGGTTCTGCGAATTCAGGTAGACAAACAAGATAATCAACGTACACCAGAAGCAGAATATCGGAGTCGTCAGCGAGAACAGGATTTGCGCACCGCCCGCAACGAGGCAGCCCGGAGTATAGCTCGCCACAATCAAGTACTTCTTAAGATGTTGCCGGTTCTGCGGTTTGAGGCCGCGGGCTATGCAGCGAACCGTCACCACCATGATATAGACAATCGGGATGAACGCCAAGATAAAATAATAAAGGTCGCGCGGTTCCAGGTTTTCGTCTAGCCAGAAATCGGGCATTAAAATAGGAATCCGCAACTTCGCCTGGAGATTGCGAATCTGCATGCGCGTCATCTCCGGGCGCGTACTCATTTCCGCATAAATGAAGCAGCTGTAGCACAGTGCCGCCAGAATAGCCGCGTTCGAGTAGTTCACCGCCAGAACGCTGAACGTATTCTTCGGGATGATGCCGTCGTTCACCATCGCCCAAACAGAGTCGCTCAAAAAATAAAGGATATGCCACAGCACCAGCCTGTAAAACAGCGTAAACTTCAGCTGCGGCGTCGGGAGCCTCTGAATACTATACAAAAGAACCGTCAAGATGCTCGCGCATCCGAGACTGACGTATATGTAAAACAAAAAAACGCTCATGTTGGATAAACTACACAAAAACCCTGCCACGCGCTAAAAATTTCTCTTCGCAGGCCTTTTGATGTGTTTAGAGTCACTTGTACGCACAAAAAACACAGTGTGATTTCGCCCCCGCAATCCGCCACGCATCACACATTTTCTATCTTTTTGACCATCAACGAGTTACAAGGACTTCAAAATGGAAGCTTTAAACGCATTTCTCGATACTATTGACGGTTACGTGTGGGGCATTCCCCTTATCGGCATCGTCCTCTTCGTAGGCATCCTGCTCACGAGCCGCCTCGGCGTTTTGCAGGTGACAAACCTCGGCAACGCGCTTCGCTACATGCTCCACAGCGAAAAGGAAGGCGAAGGCGAAGTCTCGAGCTTCGCGGCTCTCTGCACCGCGCTCGCAGCGACCGTCGGCACGGGTAACATCGTGGGCGTCGCGACCGCCATCGGCACGGGAGGCCCGGGCGCGCTCTTCTGGATGGAAGTCGCCGCCTTCTTCGGCATGGCCACCAAGTACTCCGAAGGCCTGCTCGCGGTCAAGTACCGCAAAGTTGCAAGCGACGGCAAAGTATTGGGCGGCCCCTTCTACTACATCGAGACCGGCATCAAGGAGCGCTTCGGGCTCAACCTCAAGTGGCTCGCCGTGCTGTTCGCCGTGTTCGGCGTACTCGCGGGCCTGCTCGGCATCGGTACCATCACGCAGGTGAACGGCATTACCTCGGCCGTCGCGACCGTTATCCCCACCGGCGAATTCGTGAACATCGGCGGCAACTCCGTCTCGTACTCCACCGCCATCGCGGGCCTGCTCTGCGCCGCGTTCACCGCGAGCGTCATCATCGGCGGCTTAAAACGCATCGCGAAGGTCGCGCTCTACATCGTGCCGTTCATGGCCATCTTCTACATCATCTTCTGCCTGCTGATTCTCGGATTCAACTTCTCGAACATCTCGACCGCCATCGAGACCATCATCCG
>CADBLC010000236.1 GCA_902795385.1 Fibrobacter succinogenes
CGAGGAGAACAAGGAACTGCAGTACCGCTATACGGGCCCGGGAAGGTGCCAGGCGAAGATGCATCTCGTATGTAAGGAATGTGGTAAGTTCTTCCATCTAGATGGCCCTGCGCTCAAGATGTTGCAGCTTTCGGTGCAGCGTGTGACCGGCTTTGAACTGGACCAGCAGCAGTCGGTGTTGCTTGGCCGCTGTGCTGGCTGTGCGGGCCGCCCGAGGCGTAGAATTCGTTCGCCGCGTCCCAGAAAACAAATATTTGCCCGTAGGGGAAAGGACTTATAATGAAGAAATTTGCTGCTTTTGTAATGGTTGTTTTTGCGGTGGCCCTTGCGCTTACTGCCTGTGGAATGGATTCGAATGCAAAATCGTCGGCGAACAAGAAGGCGTCCGTTGTCGCGACCATCTACCCGCAGTACGACTGGCTCAAGAATATCTTGGGAGAATATGCCGACAAGGTGGATTTGAAGCTGCTGATAAAGAACGGTACGGACTTGCACAGCTACAAGCCGTCGGCGCAGGATATTGCCGCAATCGCGAATGCCGACTTGGTGGTGTACGTGGGCGGGGAATCCGACGAATGGATTGAGAAGGCCCTGGAGGCGACTCCGAAGGCGGGCCGCATGCAGGTGAACCTGATGAAGGTCTTGGGAGACCGCGTCAAGGAAGAAGAAGTGGTGGAAGGCATGCAAGCTGAGAAGGAAGCGGAGGAGCACGAAGGCGAGCATCATCACCACGAGCACGCCGAGGCTCCTGAAAACGATGAACATATCTGGCTCTCGCTGAAGAATGCACAAATATTGGTGAAGAACCTCGCGGAATCCGTCTCGAAGATCGATACCGCGAATGCGCCTGTTTACAGGGCCAACGCAATTATTTACGCGTCCAAGCTCCACGACCTCGACTGGGCATACGATTCTACGGTCTCGAACGCTTCGCAGAAGACGATTCTGTTCGGTGACAGGTTTCCTTTTCGCTATATGGTGGATGATTACGGTATTAAGTATTATGCCGCGTTTGTTGGGTGTTCCGCCGAGAGCGAGGCGAGTTTCGAGACGGTCGCGTTCCTCGCGGGAATGATGGATTCGCTTTCGCTGCCGGTAATCTTCACGATTGACGGAAGCCGTTCGAATGTCGCACTGGCCGTCCGCAATGCGAGCAAGAATTCTAAGAGTGTCCCCGTGCTGCAGCTCAATTCCATGCAATCGGTGACCGACGAGCAGATACGCTCCGGAGTGGATTACATGTCCATAATGAAGTCAAATCTTGAAACACTGAAAAAGGGCTTGAAGTAAGCGATATGAACGAACTGATTCCCCTGATAACATGTCGCCAGCTGACTCTCGGGTACGGCAACAAGGATATTGTCCGTGACCTGGATTACGATGTCAACGTGGGTGACTATCTCTGCATCATCGGCCGGAACGGCTCCGGCAAGACGACGTTCCTCCGAGGTATTTCCGGCCTGCTCTCGCCGAAATCGGGAAGCATCGAGCTTCGCGAAGGCCTCAAGCGCAGCGAAATCGGTTTGCTGCCGCAGATGACGATTGTCCAGAAGGATTTCCCGGCCTCGGTGGAAGAGATTGTACTGTCGGCGTTTCAGGGGAAGCATGGACTGCTTCCGTTTTACGGGCGGGCCCGCCGGGAACGCGCCATGGAATGCATGGCGCTTACCCGTACCGAAAGTTTGCGCAAGTCGTGCTTCCGCGAACTTTCGGGGGGCCAAAAGCAGCGCGTGCTTTTGGCGCGGGCCCTCTGCGCTGCCGAGCGTTTGCTGCTGCTCGACGAACCGGTGACTGGCCTGGATCCCGAATCGGCGGAGACCATGTACCGCGTTATCAAGGACTTGCACAAGAACGGGATGACGGTCGTCATGGTGACCCACGACGTGGATGCCGCCCTCGACGACGCTACCCGCGTAATGAACTTTGACCAGATTTCCGTGAAGGGGAAGTGATATGCCCGAACTCATCGAAAAACTTGCGTTCTATTGGGAATTCCCGTTCGTGCGGTATGCGGTCATTGTCGCTGTACTCGTTTCGCTCTGTTCGTCGCTCTTGGGCGTGACGCTTGTGCTCAAGCGCTATTCCTACATTGGCGACGGGCTTTCGCATGTGGCGTTCGGCGCCCTGGCCATTGCATCTGTGCTCAAACTGTCGAACAATACCATGCTCGTGCTGCCGGTGACCATCGCGGTGGCGATTCTGCTGCTCTGTACCGGAAAGACTACGCGAATCAAGGGCGATGCCGCCATCGCCATGGTGTCGGTCGGCGCGCTTGCCGTAGGTTACCTGTTGATGAACATCTTTTCTACGTCGGCGAATATTTCGGGCGACGTGTGTACAACGCTTTTCGGCTCCACGTCGATTCTCACGTTGAAGGTAGAGGAAGTCTACCTTTGCGTAGTGCTTTCGAGCGTGGTGTTCTTGCTGTTCGTGCTCTTTTACCACAAAATTTTCGCCATCACCTTCGACGAGAATTTTGCGCAGGTGACGGGTGTCAATACGATGGCGTTCAACTTGCTGATTGCATCGATTGTGGCGGTCATCATTGTACTTGCGATGAATTTGGTGGGTGCGCTTCTTGTGTCGGCCCTGGTGGTTTTCCCGGCGCTTTCGGCCATGCGCGTGTTCAAGAGCTTTTTCTCAGTGACCGTTGCCGCCGCCATCATTTCGGTGCTGTGCTCGCTTATCGGTATCGTTGTCGCCATCCTCGCGGGGACTCCCGTGGGCTCGACCATCGTGGCCGCCGACATCGTAGCGTTCTTCTTGTTCTATCTCATCGGGGTTAGCCGTAGCAGGGGAGCCTGATTTGAGCAAGTTGTTTGTTGCCGTGCTGCTGGCATTGACATTCTCTTTTGCGGGCGGTACGGGAAAGGTTGATATCGATCTTACGCGCATGAGCGGAACCATGGTTTACGCCCAGGTTTTCCAGATGGTGACGGAACCCGAAAAGTACGTTGGCAAGCGCATCAAGATGAAGGGCGTTTTCTCGAGTTATTACGACAACGAAGTCAAGCAACGTTTTTATGGTTGCGTTATCTCGGATGCTCTTGCCTGCTGCTCGCAGGGCCTTGCTTTTGAACTTTCGAAACCGCGTAAGTATCCTGAAGGCTATCCCGAAGAAGGGGATGGAATCGTGATTGTTGGCGAGTTTACGTACGTCAAGGAAGAAGACGGCGCGGATTATCCCCTCATTCGCCATGCAGAAATGCAGACCGAGAAATAAATTTTTTTTTGATTGGTTTTTTTAGTGAAGTTCTTGAAGACCATAATCGTCACGTTTTTCTACATTTGCG
>CADBLC010000237.1 GCA_902795385.1 Fibrobacter succinogenes
TTGCCGAAGGCGAGATCGTCTTCGCCCTTGCGGGCCGCGGCAATGGAACTCGCGAGTTCCGGGAGCGAGGTGCCCACAGCAACAATCGTAAGGCCAATCAGCAGGTCGCTCACGCCCAGGGCGCGCGCAATCGCCACCGCGCCCCAAACTAGCGCACGGGAACTTGCCACCAACAGGGCAAGCCCGAGCAGGAGCCACAACAAAGACTTGCCGAGCGAAACATCCTTAGAACTTTCTTCCGAGTCCTCGACATGGCCAACCTCGTGCTTCTGGCGAATTTCCGAAACGATATTGAAACCCATCACGCCCGCGAACACGAGCAGCAGCACGATACCGTCGATACGTCCGATAGCGCCGTCCAAGTCGAGAATCACGGCAAGTGCAGTCACCGCAATCAGCACGGGCAAATCGCGCTTCAGCGCCTTCCGCACCACGATGACCGGTGAAATTGCCGCCGTCACGCCAAGAATCAAGGCGATGTTCGCAATGTTACTGCCGTAAGCGTTACCCA
This sequence comes from Fibrobacter succinogenes, assembly GCA_902795385.1. Classification (GTDB taxonomy): domain Bacteria; phylum Fibrobacterota; class Fibrobacteria; order Fibrobacterales; family Fibrobacteraceae; genus Fibrobacter; species Fibrobacter succinogenes_P. The sequence goes on from CADBLC010000237.1 coordinate 512, forward strand.
GTGCCAGTTCAGGCGCATCCTGCATTGCAGAAATGGCCGAAACGACCATCTCCGGCGCCGACGTCCCGAAACCGACAATCACCATCCCAATCAAGAGCGTGGACATGCCGCAAAACTTCGCGACACCCACGGCGCCGTCCACAAACTTGTCCGCGCTCCATACGAGTACGGCAAGTCCGAGAATGACAGCAATGATCGGTAAAAGCATTTTTTAGAGAATGTAGAAGGAAAGTCCCAGCATGAAGGAGGATGCAGACAACGAATTGAGGTTAAACAGGTCGTAATCAGCCTTCTCGCAATCGTACATCTCGGAGAAACCGCCGTTGATCTGGAAATCCAGGCCCACGTACTTGTTCGCGCGGACCGCGAAACCAATGACAAGATCCCAGTCAAGCATCTTGCGGTAATCCTTGTCAATCATGTCGAGCTTGTAGCTCTCATCCGTATAGGAAACCTTGAACTCGTCCTTGATCGGGAAGGACATCTGCGTACCGACCTCGAACATGAACGTAGAGCGCGGGCTCTTGAACGCAAAGAGCACAGGCACGTCAATCTTGCGCTGCTTGAACTTTGCCTTGATAGAGCTGGAAATGTAGGTCTCGGTCGTGCTGGCCTCGCTCTGTTCATACAAGACTCCCAAGCGCAGACCCACCGTATAATCCGTCAACGGGAATACAGTGAATGCACCCACACGCCAGGTAAGGCCGTAATAGTCTTCGAAACCGTCGTAGTATTCCCTGTTCGAACTGATAATGTACGAACCGACAGCGCCCTGCAAGCCAATGAGCGTCTTGACGGGGACAAAGCCACGGAGTTCATCAAACGTCACCGTATCCTTGCCGGGATTCTGAGCCACGTAGACCGTCTGCACCGGGGTGTATTCCGCGTTGCGGACCGTCGTCGGCTCGGTCGTGTACACCGGCTGGTAGACAATCTTGGTCACGGTCTTGGTTTCTGTCGGGGCCGGAGCGGCAACGGCAGGTTCCTGGGCCGGGACTTCCCCACCACGGACAGCGACCGGGGCGGGAGCTTCTTCGGCAGCAGGAGCGGCAGCAGCAGCGTTAGCGTTAGCGTCAGCGGCGGGTGCTGCAGGCTGTTCTGCAACAGCGGCAGGGGCTGCTTCAGGAGCGGCCTGTTCAGCAGGGGCTGCGGCCTGTTCGGCGACCGCGGGAGTTTCTGCGGCAGGAGCGGCTGCAGGGGCCGCCTCGGGAGCCTGAGCAAAGGCAAAAGCCGAAAGGGCGAGCACAGAAAGAATACCAGAAATCTTGTGATTCATAGGAACCTCCATTTTTACATTGTTATTATAGCATTTTTGGCGGCAAAAAACAAAAATGCGCCAAAAAAACTACATTTAAGACATGAAACTGAACATCATCGCAAGCGAAGCGGCCAAAGCCAGCAACGAAAAGGCTTACGCCCTCTTTTTTGTCAAGGAATCCATCCAGTTTTCCAAGGTCCTTTCCAACAAGGCCCTCGACCAGGCAGAATCTGTACTGAAAGGCATGAAGGACGGCCCGTTCGAAGACCTCGAATTTCTAGAAATCGACGGCAACAACACGTTCTTCGTGGACGCCGCCAAGGAACGCGGGCTCTCGGCACTCGACCACCTGCGCATGGCAGCCTACCGCCTGGCCAAGAAGGCCATGAAAAAGCAGGTCGCCTGCGTGAGCCTCTTCCTCGCCGATGCCGCCAACGAACAGTTCAAGGCCATCCTCCACGGCCTCCACTACGCCGACTACAAGTTCGACGCCTACAAAAGTAAACAGAAAGAAGATTTCCAGGTAACGTTCGAGATTGTCGCGGGCGACCGCCTCAAGGAATTCAAGAAGATTGCCGAAGACGTAGCCGTCGAGCAGAAAGCCGTCATCCTCGCCAAGAACCTCATCAACACGAGTTCCAGCGACCTCTTCCCCGCCGAATTCGTGGACCGCGCGAACACCATCGCCAAGTACACCCCGGGACTTTCCATCAAGGTCCGCAACATGAAGCAGCTTGAAAAGGAAGGCTTCATGGGCCTCGTGACCGTCGGCAAGGGCAGCTCGCACGAACCGTACATGGTCACGCTCGAATACAAGCCCGCCAAGCGCACCTCCAAGGACCACCTGGTCATCGTCGGCAAGGGCCTTACCTTCGACACCGGCGGTCTCTGCCTCAAGCCACCCAAATCCATGCCCGAAATGATTAGCGACATGAGCGGTGCGGCCACCGCGCTCGCCGCCATCCAGGCCATCGCGACCCTTGAACTTCCCATCAAGGTGAGTGCCGTCTGCTGCCTCGCCGAGAACGCCATCGGCAACAAGTCCGTACTGCCGGGCGACATCTTCAAGGCCAAGAACGGCAAGACCGTCATGGTCGACAACACCGATGCCGAAGGCCGCCTGGTGCTCACTGACGGCTTTGCCGAAGCGGGAATCGTCGGCGCCACGCACATCGTGGACATCGCCACCCTCACGGGCGCCATGGTACGCGCCCTCGGGTACGCCGTCGCCGGATTCTTCAGCAACGACGACGACCTCGCCCTCAAGGTCATCAACTGCGGCGAAGCCTGCTGCGAAAAGTTCTGGAGCATGCCGCTCGAAGAAGAATACGCCGACGCGCTCAAGGACAAGTTCGCCGACCTCAAGAATACGGGAACCGACGCTGGCGCCATCGCGGCAGCACTGTTCTTGCAAGAATTCATCCCCGAGAATACCGCCTGGGCCCACTGGGATATCGCAGGTACGGCTTTCGTAACCAAGCAGTGGAAATACACCGACTACGG
>CADBLC010000238.1:0-6369 GCA_902795385.1 Fibrobacter succinogenes
CGGGTGGTGCATGGCCATGTAGCGGCCTTCGGTGTCGCTGTATTCGAACATCGGGAATTCGGTAATCCACACGAACTCGCGCTTCTTCGGGTCGCGGAGACCCTTGATGCGGGCGACTTCCAGGCGGAGCTGGCCCATGGCGGTTGCTGCAACCTTTTCCGGACCGGCGATGAAGAACATCATGTCGCCGCACTTGGCACCGACAGCGTCGCGCAGTTCGTTGAGCTGTTCAGTCGTAAAGAACTTGCCGACCTGCGTTTCCACTTCGTCGTTTTCCTTGACGCGCATCCACACGAGGCCCTTGGAACCATACTTGCCCACGTAGGCGGTGAGTTCGTCGATCTGCTTGCGGGTGAAGTCCACGCAGCCCTTGGCGGCGATACCGCGGATCTTTCCACCGGCGGCAACGCAGTTCTTGAACACGCCGAATTCGGACTTGGCACCGATTTCGGAAACATCGTGAATCTCGAGGTCGAAGCGGAGGTCCGGCTTGTCGGAACCGTACTTGAGCATGGCTTCGTGCCACTTCATGCGGCGGATCTTCTTGGGCGGTTCGTGAGCATGGCTTCGTGCCACTTCATGCGGCGGATCTTCTTGGGCGGTTCGAAGTCCCAGACCTTGCCGAGAACTTCGGTCACGAACTTGTCGAACATGGCCATCACGTCGTCCTGGTCCACGAAGGACATCTCGACGTCGATCTGCGTGAATTCCGGCTGACGGTCGGCGCGGAGGTCTTCGTCGCGGAAGCACTTGGCAATCTGGAAGTAGCGGTCCATGCCGGCAATCATCAAGAGCTGCTTGTACTGCTGCGGGGACTGCGGCAGGGCGTAGAACTTGCCCGGGTTCACGCGGGACGGCACCAGGTAGTCGCGGGCGCCTTCCGGAGTGGACTTGCAGAGCACCGGCGTTTCGATGTTTTCGAAACCGTTAGCGTAGAAGAAGTCGTACACGGCCTTGAGGAAGCGGCTCTTGAGCAACAGCTTCTTCTGGATCCACGGACGGCGGAGGTCCAGGTAGCGGTACTGCAGGCGCAGGTCGTCGTTTTCCTTGCACTCTTCGTTCGGGTCGTTGATGGCCAAGGGGGAGGTGAGGGCCGCGTTCAGGATTTCAATCTGGTCAATCTTGACTTCGATTTCGCCCGTGGCGAGCTTCTCGTTCGTGTTGCCCTCTTCGCGGGCGTAAACCTTGCCGGTCACCGTAATCACGTATTCGTTGCGGAGCTGTTCGGCAGTCTTCATCACGTCGGCATTGTAGTCCGGGTTGAAGACGATCTGGGTCTTGCCATACTTGTCGCGGAGGTCCACAAAAATCACACCACCATGGTCGCGGCGGCGGTCCACCCAACCGGCGAGTGTTACGGTCTGGCCAACTACGTTTCATGTTAGTATCCTTTGGATAGTTTTTTCGGCGCAAAATATAGAAAAATTCTCTTCAAAGGGGGGACGAGTCCCCCTGCCTGCAGCCCCAAAAGGGTCTTCCGGCACCCCCACGCCTAGGGCGGACAGCACTTAGCACTTTAGTGCTTAGTGCGCATGGCCACCAAGGTGGGGCTCCGCCCCTAAGACCCCTAACGGCTTCCCGAGGATGTAGTGTGTTTTTTTATTATAATTGTGTTGTATGGTAATCTATTCTGAACCGTTTGACAAGAAAATTCTGTTGGAATTGCAGGCGCATTACTTTGGCGATATGGTCAAGGGTGTTGTCGATGTTTCTGAAAGAAAAATTGCTTTGGATGCGGAAATGCATGCCGACTTGGAAACTCTTCTTTTGCAGGAAGGGTCCAAACAAGAAAATCTTTGGGGCTTTAACCTTTATCCAGAAATGGATGGGGAAGACTTCCTTGAATTTGATTCGTTGATTAATATTCGTCCTAATCAGGGAAATCGTAGCCGTGGCGTCGAGGATCCTGCTATTCAGGAAAAAATCAAGGATATAATCAATTCCTTATGCAAGTAGAGAACGCTCAACACAAGGAACTTGCAGCGGGACGATGGGCCGAAATGCCGTTGTCGATGCAGATGCTGAATATCGGCAGTGAAATCTCGCGTGCAAACCGTTGGAAGGCTAAGGGAAACCAGAACCAGGTTGAAAGGGCTGTTTTCAGGGCCCTGGAACTAATCGACCTTACGATTGAGGCTCAGCGTGGCAAGCATAGCCTCAAGGAATTCACGCGAATGAGGGAAACTGTCTGCGACTACTACCTTGGGGATAATTTCTACAGGTCCACGGGGGAGCAAATACAGCGCGATTTCGATATGTTTTTCCCTTGCGCGAAGAAATAATTTACTGTAACGCTGGCCTTTAATTATATTGATATGCGGACTCTTGACCGAGAGGAGAATTTTATGAAAAAGTCCTTCACAAAAGGTCTGATTGCTTTTGGATTTTGCGTGGCAGTGGTCGGTTTCGTTGCCTGTGGCGACGAAAGTTCAAGTGGTCCCTCTAAAAACGAGGAAACCGGCATCGAGACCGAAGTTTCTTCGTCGAGCGAAAATGACGAAGCAATCTCCAGTAGCAGCGCCAAGGATGAAAAGTCCTCAAGTTCCAAGAAAGTAGAATCGTCCAGTTCAACAGAGGCTTCTTCAAGTTCAACTAAAATAGAGAGTTCCTCTAGTTCTGTAAACGTGAAAGAATCATCGAGTTCCAGTAAGGTAGAGTCTAGCAGCAGCAAGGCGAAATCATCTTCGTCAGAAATCAGTTCTTCCAGCGTGAAACCGGCAGAATCATCGTCATCGGAAAGTTCATCAAGCGTGAAGCTGGTGGAATCATCCTCGTCAGAATACAGTTCATCGAGTGTAATTGAAACTTCTTCAAGTAGTTTAGTGGCTACAGGTGTTTGCAAAACAAGGACTGAAGACAACTGCATCTATGGTACATTGTATGATGATCGTGATGGAAAAACCTATAAGACCATAAAAATTGGCGAACAGGAATGGATGGCGGAAAATCTAAACTATGAAATTTCGAGAAATTCCGAAACATCATCTATTTGGTCTACATGCTACAAAGGAAGTGCTGATTCTTGCGTAATAAAATATGGGCGTTATTACACATGGACTGCCGCCATAGATTCTATTTCGTTATATACACAGTATTCCATACAATGTGGAGCAGGAAAAAAATGTTCCCCATCCGATACCGTTAAAATAAAGGGTGTGTGTCCCAATGGTTGGCATCTTCCCAATCAAAAAGAATGGGAAAAATTGGTAGACTTTGTTGGCGTTTCTAATGCTGGTGATGTTTTAAAGAGTTTCTCTGATTGGGAGAATTGGCCAGGAATTGACTCATATGGCTTTTCTGTTCTTCCGTCAGGAGTTGTTCACAATGCTGCATTTTCCAACCGTGGCAATAAGAGTTATTTATGGACAGCAACGGATCATGATAATTATTCTGCGCAATGCGCTCAGTTTAATTATAGTTCAGTCAGAAAAGATGTCGTTATGTTCCAATCTGAGCGAAAATCCGCCGTTGAAGCGTTGCCTGTACGCTGCGTAAAGAATTAGTGTAGCGCGGGCTCCCGACTCCATCCTACACGATGACATTTCAATTGACTGATTGCGCTGGGCTGTCCCCTTAGGTGTGGGGGAGGCTTCCCCCTTTTTTATCAAATGCAAAAAACGGCGTAACATGGCACAGACATGATGCCGTCCGTGCATCCGAAGTTCTTCTTTGAAATCCGGATAGACGTCTCGCAATAGCTGAAGGACGAAATCCACCTCGGCAGTGTTCTTGTTTTTCCAGTAGAAGAGGCGGTGGCCATTGGTTGCAAAAGCCTGGGCTACGTAATTCTCGGTGAGACCGCCCATAAAGCCGTTATCTGGCTCCGTCTCGGACAGTATGACTTGCGAGGCCATTCCCGACTTGAACGTGAGCAGGCCGACGTCGCCCATGTATATTTTGAAGTCCGACATGTCTACATACGCCGCCAGCGGCATAAAACCGTTGCTTACAAGGCTGCATCTGGAAATGAGCCCGGCAAAAGAAAGCCAATCCAGCGATTCTCCGAATATGGTCGCGGTGCCGCCCCGTTGCACGAGCTTGTACTGGAATTTTCGATTCTCCTTGGCGAGCTGGACGGGAATGGAATCGTAGCATCCGCGAATTTTTACAGCGAGACCGGGAGTTGCATATTTCGACATGTCGGCAGAATAGTCGTTCAGGATTCTGTTCTGGATGTCGGTCGGGGCAACGATGCTGCTTGTATCGATAAATTTCTGTATGACCGCAGGCATTCCGCCAAGGACAAGATACTGTTTGTAGCGCTCGATAGCCTTGTTGTGAGCGGGTTCTTCCATGGGGGTCATCGATGCGTAATGTTCCCGAATCGAATCGGCGAGAATCTTGTCGCCGCAAGCCCAGAGGAACTCCTCGAAATCGAGCGGAAAAACCGTTATCTCGTGGACCTTGCCTACGGGGAATGAAAACTTTTCGCGGTTGATGGCGACACCGAGCAGACTGCCCGCCGCGCTGACCGCATACTGGGGAGCCTCTTCGCAGAACGCCTTAAGCGACATGAGCGCCCTTTCGCAACTTTGAATCTCGTCCAGGATAATCAGGGTCTTGTGCGGCTTGATCTGAACCCCGGAAACCGACTCGAGCGCATGGACGATTTTTTGGGGGTTGATGTCCCCGTCGAACATCTTGGCGATGGAAAGCTGGGTTTCCAGGTTCACATGGACCGTGTTTTCAAAGTAGGTCTCTCCGAGCCAGTCGAGAAGGTATGACTTGCCAACCTGGCGCGCGCCTTGCAGCAGGAGCGGCTGGCGTTCCGACGATTCCGCCCATTCGACGAGCTTATGTTCGATTTTCCTGTCCATACCCTAAATATAACTTAAAAGTATGGAAAAATCAAAAAATCTTGATTTTTTACCACTTTTTAATGTTTTCATGCCCCAAAAGCAGGTTCCCTGCAAAATTTGCAGAACCGCAAGCCTTTAATTATATTAATATACGGACTCTTGACCGATAGGAGAATTTTATGAAAAAGTCCTTCCTTCCTTCCTTCCTTCCTTCCTTCCTTCCTTCCTTCTCTAAAGGACTGATTGCCTTTGGATTTTGTGCGACGATGGTCGCCATGACCGCCTGCTCCGAATCACCCAGTTCTGGCGGGGGAGCTGATTCCCCACTTGGCAATTCTCAATATGCGAATGCATCGCAGTGCGAGTTGGCAACCCAAAGGTTACCTCCATCTTCACTTGCGTGGCAACCGTCTTTTAGCGGTGGTTGTGAAGTCTCGCAACTAATAGCTGTCGCAGATTTGCAGAAGTTTGACACGCTGCTGATTGCAAAAGGCTATGAGAAAAAGGAGTTGGTACAGGGCTCTTATCGATATACGTTGGAAACTCCTAATGTTGAAACGGCTACATCCATCAACGATACGTTGGAATTCACTTATATGCAGGGAACTTTTGCGGGATTTTTCCGATCGGCAACAAGTGCAATTGATAAAGTGACGATGAAAAAAATTCTTGTAAAACAAGCTTGCCCGTCACTTATTCCTGAGACTGTATTTGAAAAAGATGTGTGTGTTTCTGTTGATAACAAGGGCGAAATTGCTCCAGAAAGTTTTCTTATATTAAAAGAAGCTTCATCTCTTTTGAGTGATTTGAAAAACTACGGCTGGACTTGCAATATAGAAAATGGCATGCTCTATACCTGCAATGTTAATTATAATGGAAATCTGTATTCATTGCAGTACATTTATCAACCAGATATGGTTTACGCTCCTGATGGATCGGCTCCTTTGAGTGTTACACGTATTACTCATTTTAATTTTCAAGTGAGTATATGATGTTTGTGTAAAGTGCCGGGGGTTTTAGGGGGCGGAGCCCCTTAGGCGTGGGGGTGGAGAGCAACGAAGTGCGAACCAGGGGGAGGCTTCCCCCTTTTTTACAACGTAAATTCGTTTTTACGTTAAAAATCGGCGTTTTGTCCCCTAAAACGACTTTTTATCGTTTTTTTTGAAAAATTTGCTTTTTTATAGAACTTTTTCGAAAAATCACTTGTATATTACTAACGAAATTTTCTGGATTAGGGCCTTTAGGGGCGTTTTTTGCCATGGGTCCGTCCGGGAATCGTAATGGAGATATATATGGCAGAAGATTTGCAAGCCCTTATGCAACGCATCCAGAAGGATGCCGTAGATAAAGCAGAAAACGAGGCAGCGGCTATTATCGCTCGCGCCAAGGAAAAAGCAGCCGAAATCGTGAAGGCTGCCGAAGTCGAAGCCGCGGCAAAGCTCGAAAAGGCGGACAAGGACGCCGAAGCGTTCACCGAACGCAGCGAACGCACCCTGGAACAGTCTGCCCGCGACCTTCTCCTTTCTGTGGGCAAGAATCTTGAAAAGATGATTTTGGACCTGCTCAACCT
>CADBLC010000238.1:6392-8191 GCA_902795385.1 Fibrobacter succinogenes
GACATCGAAGTGGACTTCTCCGAAGCCGATGCCAAGAAGCTTACATCCTTTGTTACGGGCGAATTTGCCAAGGAACTCGGCAAGGGCGTCAAGGTCGAAAGCGACAAGGGCGTCAAGTTCGGCTTCCGCATCAAGCTCGACGGCGGAAAGGTCACCCACGAATTTACCGAAGCTGCCATGGCCGATGCTCTCTCGGCCCTGCTCCGTCCTCAACTTTCCCGCGTTGTAAACGCCGCTGCCCAGGCCAAGTAGGTTAGCGATGAGCTCTCCTTCTTACCTGATGGCGTCTCTTCCGATGCTTGAGATGGGCGATGTACCGCCCCTCTCCATGGAGGAGTTCCGTCACCGCTGTATTGGCGTGCTGTCCGAGCCGGAACTTGCGGCCCTGGACGCCGTGCTCGATGACGGTGAATGCGAAGAATGTGACGACGAGTTCGTGCGTGCCTACAAGGCCCACGAAATCCAGATGAAGAACGTTTCGGGTAGGCTCCGCGCACAGGCGTGGGGGCCCGATGTCCGCTTTACGGACAAGTCCTTCCCGGGCTACGATGTCACTTTCGCGAAGATGATTCAGGACGCGTTTGCCAAGTCGAATCCTATGGAAAAAGAGCAGGATATCGACAAGGCCCGTTTCTGGCTTGTGGACTGCCTTGCCGGTGTAGGCGAGGGGACTGTCAAGCATGTTTACGCATATGCGATCAAGCTGAAGATTTGTGAACGCTGGGCCCGCCTGACTGAAGAAGCCGGCGACAGCGCTGTTTTGAATGTTATTAATGCAAACGACCCTGCATACGCCAAAGCGGCGGAGCAGGAATGACCGGAGGTCCATTTTCAATGGCTAGTATCGGAAAAATCATCGGCGTGAACGGAAACTTGATCCGCGTCAAGTTCGAAACCGCCGTGTCCCAGAACGAAGTGGCGTATGCCAAGCTTACCCAGAAAAACAAGGACGGCAAGTCCGAAGTTATCCCGCTCAAGAGCGAAGTCATCCGTATCCGCGGTGACTACGCCGAACTCCAGGTGTTCGAAGACACCACGGGGCTCAAGACGGGTGACGAGGTGGAATTCACCGGCGAACTTTTGTCCGTAGAACTTGGCCCCGGCCTTTTGACACAGGTCTTTGACGGTCTGCAGAACCCGCTCCCGAAGCTTGCCGAAGAATGCGGCTTCTTCCTGCAGCGCGGTAAGTACTTGAAGGCGCTCCCGCGCGACAAGAAGTGGGCATTTACCCCGGTCGCCAAGGTGGGCGATGTGGTTGTTGCTGGCGATACGCTCGGCACCGTTCCCGAAGGCGTGTTCACGCACCGTATCATGGTGCCGTTCCGCCTGCTCGGCAAGTGGACTGTGGAATCGGTCGCTGCCGCTGGCGAACATGTGGTTGAAGATGTGGTTGCCAAGCTCAAGAATGACAAGGGCGAAACCCAGGACGTGACGATGGTGCAGACCTGGCCGGTGAAGATGCCGATCAAGGCCTATGAAGAACGCCTGCGCCCGAGCAAGCCTTTGACCATGCAGCAGCGCATTATCGATACGTTCTTCCCCGTGATGCAGGGCGGTACGTTCTGTACGCCGGGCCCCTTCGGTGCCGGTAAGACCGTGCTCCAGCAGCTCATGAGCCGCTACGCCGACGTGGATATCGTGATCTTGGCCGCTTGCGGTGAACGTGCAGGTGAAGTGGTGGAAACCCTCCGCGAATTCCCTGAACTGATTGACCCGCGTACCGGCAAGTCCCTCATGGAACGTACGCTGATTATTTGTAACACGTCTTCGATGCCGGTGGCTGCTCGTGAAGCTTCCGT
>CADBLC010000238.1:8216-11470 GCA_902795385.1 Fibrobacter succinogenes
TGGAAGAAATTCCGGGCGAAGAAGCCTTCCCGGCTTACCTCGAATCCGTGATTGCCGCCTTCTATGAACGCGGTGGCGTAGTTCGCCTGAAGGACGGTTCTACCGGTTCCGTGACGATTTGCGGTTCCGTGTCGCCTGCAGGTGGTAACTTCGAAGAACCGGTGACCCAGGCAACCCTGAAGGTGGTGGGCGCATTCCTCGGCCTTAGCCGTGAACGTTCCGACCAGCGCCGCTTCCCGGCAATCCACCCGCTGGATTCCTGGTCCAAGTACGAAGGCATCATCGACAGCAAGAAGGTTGCCGAAGCCCGTCACATCCTCGCAAACGGCGTGGACGTGAACAACATGATGAAGGTGGTGGGCGAAGAAGGTACCTCTATCGACGACTTCGTGATTTACCTGAAGTCCGAATACCTCGATGCCGTTTACCTGCAGCAGGACGCCTATAACGAAATTGACGCCGCTTGCTCTGCTGAACGTCAGAAGTACGTGTTCGACAAGGTTTACACCATTCTCAAGACCCCGATGAAGTTCAGCGAGAAGGACGTCGCCCGTACGTTCTTCCTCAAGCTCACTCAATCGACGAAGGACTGGAACCGCGTCAAGTTCGATTCCCAGGAATTCAAGGACCTTGAACAAAGTATTTTCGCTTCCGTGAAGGAGGTTTCCGCTAATGCATAATGTGGCATACCATCGTATTGAACGCATCGCCGGTTCCGTGATTACGCTCCGTGCCGAAGGTGTTGCAAACCAGGAACTTGCCCAGGTGACAAGCTCGTTCGGAACATCCCTTGCCCGCGTGATCCGTATTGACGGCGACATGGTGGACTTGCAGGTGTTCGCAGGTGCCCGTGGTATTTCGACCGACTCCGAAGTGCGCTTCCTTGGCGAACCGATGAAGGTCCCGTACAGCGAAGCCTTGCTCGGCCGCGTGTTTAACGGTGCCGGCAAGCCCCGCGACAACGGCCCTGAAGTGGACGGCGAACGCATTACTATCGGCGGTCCTTCCGTGAACCCTGCCAAGCGTATCATCCCGAAGACGATGGTGCGTACGGGTATCCCGATGATCGACGTGTTCAACACGCTCGTGGTTTCGCAGAAGCTCCCGATTTTCTCTATCGCCGGTGAACCGTATAACGAACTCTTGGCCCGTATCGCATTGCAGGCCGAAGTGGACGTGATTATCCTCGGCGGCATGGGCCTGAAGCACGATGACTACCTGTACCTGAAGGACTTCCTCGAAAAGAACGGTGCCTTGAGCCGTACGGTGATGTTCATGCACACCGCCTCCGACCCGATCGTGGAATGCTTGCTCGTGCCGGATGCATCGCTTGCCGTGGCTGAAAAGTTCGCTACCGAAGGCAAGAACGTGCTCGTGCTCCTCACCGACATGACGAACTTTGCCGACGCCATGAAGGAAATCGCCATTACGATGGAACAGATTCCGTCGAACCGTGGTTATCCTGGCGACCTTTACTCCCAGCTTGCTAGCCGTTACGAAAAGGCTGTGGACTTCGAAGGTTCGGGCTCCATCACTATTCTGGCTGTGACGACCATGCCTGGCGACGACGTGACCCACCCGGTTCCGGATAACACCGGTTACATTACCGAAGGTCAGTTCTACCTGCGTAAGGGCCGTATCGAACCGTTCGGTTCTCTGTCTCGTTTGAAACAGCAGGTGAACGGCAAGACCCGTAGCGACCACCGTACCATCATGAACACCATGATTCAGCTGTACGCAAGCTACAAGGAAACTTTGGAAAAGCAGTCCATGGGCTTCAACATGAGTAACTGGGACCAGAAGCTGTTGAAGTATGGCCAGCGTTTCGAAAGCGAAATGATGGACCTTTCCGTCAACATTCCGCTGGAAAAGGCTCTGGACCTTGGCTGGGAAATCCTTGCTGACTGTTTCGCACCCGAAGAAACGGGTATTCCGACCAAGATGATCAACGAATATTGGCCCAAGAAGGGGTAATATGGCGAAGGTCAAGTTAACTAAAAACGCCCTCAAGGCGGAACGCGACGCATTGAAGCGCTTCCAGCGCTATCTGCCGACGTTGCTGCTCAAAAAGCAGCAGTTGCAGATGGAAATGCGCACGCTCCAGGAGAGGGTGATGGCTAAGCGGGAAGAGGAGGATAAGCTCCGCAAGAGCATGGCTTCCTGGATTTCGCTGTTTGCCGAACCCATCGAATGGTCAAAGTACCTGTCGGTGAAGGAAGTGCGCCAAGGCGAAGGTAACATCGCCGGCGTGAAGATTCCGACATACGACGGTGTAGACTTTAATATCGCCATTCCGGATTTCTTCACCACGCCCGTGTGGCTGGACGACGGTATCAGAAGCCTCCAGGGCCTGATTTCGCTGCGTCTGGAACGCCGCGTGCTCGAAAAGCAGTACGAACTTCTCTCGAAGGAACTGCGTACCACGAGCCAGCGCGTGAACCTGTTCGAAAAGGTGAAGATTCCTGAGGCGAAGGAAAATATCCGCGTCATCAACATCTTCCTGGGCGACCAGCAGACGTCCGGCGTTGCCCGCAGCAAGCTTGCGAAGGGTAAGGCCACCGCCCGTACCGCTGCCCAGGATGCACTCGCGAAGGAGGCCGCCGCATGATTACTCCTATGAAGAAAGTGACGGTGCTGACGGTTGCAGGTGCGGTTGAAGAGACGCTCCAGGCGCTCCGTACGCTTGAAATTTTGCACCTCACGCCCTTGCAGGCGGCAGCAGGCGCCAAGCTGAACAAGGCCCGCGGCGAAATGAACCGCGTGCAGAAGGCCTTGGAAGTGGTGCCCGAGAAGGCCCCGAAGGGTGTGACTCCCGTGAACCCTTCGGCAAGCTCAGGGACCTCTGCAGCAAGCCTTATCGAAGAAATCCAGAACCTGGTTGCCGAAAGCAAGCAGGCGGAAATCGACAAGGAACAGGCCGAAGAGGAACTCACCAAACTTTCCATGTTCAAGAACCTGGACCCCGCAACGGCAGCAGCCCTGCAGGCGAAGGGTATCTTTGTCAAACTCTACCAGCTCCATGCCGGTAAAATCCCGTTCGAAGTCGATGGCGAAGGTGTCGTCGAGGAATTCGGCCAGGATGAAAACGGCAAGTACGTGGCTGTCGTGAGCAGGGGAGAAGCCCCTGTCGCCGTGAAGGGTAACTTCACCGAACTCACGATGCCGCAGAAGTCGCTTGCCGAATACCGCGAAATGGAAGCGAAAGCCAAGGAAACGCTTGCCCGCGTCGAAAAACGCCTGGGTGAACTTTCGGG
>CADBLC010000239.1 GCA_902795385.1 Fibrobacter succinogenes
GTTTAGGCTTATTTTCAATGATACCGTAATCCGTGAGCGTGCCGCGCAATACTGGAAAGAAAACCGGCACCTGTTCAAGGCCCTTATAGACAGCATCCCCGTATACGAGAAAATCATTTCTCGGGCGGTTGACAACGAGTACAGGCGTTGGCCCGTGCTGCAGAACAAGGAAAACTGGGCGCTCAAGGACCCGTACTATACCTATGACGAAGCGGTAGATTCCATGAAAACGTGGATGGAAAGGCGATATAATTGGATTGACGAGCGTTATTAATAATTATAGATTTGTTATAAAGGAGGGCTATATGCGTAAATTCTATTGTTTGGTTATCGCGGTTGCCTTGATTGCCGGCTGTACAGATTCCTCGGATGGAAGCAGCAGTTCTATTACTGAGGTGGGTGATGCTCCCACGAATAGTTCTGTGGTTGTTCTTTCTTCGAATAGTCTTTCTTCTTCAACCGAGTCTTCGGCAAGTATTTCTTCTTCATCAGTGCAGGAATCGTCGTCTTCTTACAGGAGGTGGATTACGAATCATCTTCTGGATGAATTGATAGACTTCGATGTCCCTGTTTGTGGATATTTTTCATGGGCTGGGTATGCTCACGATACGGTTGTTGTCGGGTGCAATAATGATATTCCGGAGGAATCTCGATATTGGTTCCCGGTAGATGACAATTCCGTTGGCGGAAAATCTAAAGTGATTTTTCCTAACGGCATGGAATACACAAAAGAAAACTATGTATCGATTATTGAAACCTGTGAGGGTTTCTGTGCAGATTTTGTACTGAATCAGGATACTTTGCCATATAAACCCTATGTCGGTGCGGCGTTCTATGTCGCTGGAACCGATGCTGATGGGCAACCTATTCTTGCTGATGTTTCTAGGGCTGGAGGAATTTGTATTACGTACACGAGTACGGCCTCAGCGGTCCTTGAACTTGGTTTCAATGATGAAATTGATGAAGCTATCGGACGGGTGACGATGCGTCTTTAAATCTTTCGACAATCCGGTTCAAGATTCAACAGGCGGATAGTACGACTGGCTCGTTTAACGTAATTGCCGTCAGAGGCATCCCCTGTTGTGCCGACCCGCCACATTGATTTTTCTATCTTTGAGCCATGCGCAAGATTTACATGGCCGGCATGAGCCACAAGGTGGCCGAAATTGCAATCCGCGAGAAGTTCTACATCCCGATGGATGTGAAGACGGATGCGCTCGGCCATTCGCCGTTTGACGAACTCCTGATTCTGGCGACATGCAATCGCACCGAGGTCTACGTGGCCTCCGACCGCGAAATCGGCGAGGCGGAACTCGTGCGTTACGTATGTGGGCTGGCCCATCAGGAGTATGACGATTTCGCGAAGTTCTTCTATTTCAAGTCGGGCGAAGACGTAGTTCACCATGTGATGAACGTTTGCGCCGGGCTCGATTCCGTGGCGGTGGGCGAGGATCAGATTCTGCACCAGATGGGGCGCGCTTACGAGACGGCGCACCAGCTGCACGCTACGGGCAACAGCCTCAACAAGCTGTTCCAGGGGGCGATACACACCACCAAGCGCATCAAGACGGAAACGAACCTGAGCAAGCTCAGCTGCAATATCCCGTTCCTCGCGATGAAGCAGGTGCAGAAGACGTTCGACGACCTGGAAAACCGCACGGTCTATATCGTGGGCTTGGGCGAGATGGGCTCGCTGATGCTCAAGTACGTGCAAGAGAATACGACGAAGATTTTTGCGAGCAGCAGGACGTTTGCCAATGCCGAAAAGTATGCGGACGTGCTTACGCCTGTTCGGCTTGAAGACCGCTACAAGGTGCTTGGCAAGTGCGACGTGGTCATCCTGTGCAGCATCTGCCAGGAACCGCTTATTACTAAGGATGAATTTGAAAAGGCCGGGGGCAGGGCTCGCCTTGTGATTGACCTCGGCAGCCCGCGCAATGCGGAATCGAGTATCGGGGAATTGCCCGGCGTGCAGTACGTTTGCGTCGATGACCTTGAAAAGATTGTCTCGGAAAACCGCCGCCTGCGCATGGTGGAACTCGAGGCTGCGCAGAAAATCTTGAAGGAAGGCATCGACGAGTTTTTGCAGTGGTACGGCATGGACGATATCGCGAAGGATATCCGCGTGATTGCCGACAGGATGGTCGCGACGGCGAACGAGGAATCCGAAAAGCTTTTGCGTTCGATGCCCGGCTTGCCCGAAGCGGACCGTGAGCGCATTGCCATGATGTACGAGCGGTTCGCCAAAAAGATGGCAAACGATTACCTGTACAAGGTGAAGGCGGAAAATCCGCCCGAAGACGTGAAAGTTTTCCTCAAGTGCCTGGAGGGTGGCCATGTCTAGCGTGCTCCGGATTGCGACGCGCAAGAGCGCCCTTGCCGTGGCGCAAACGAAGTTGGTCGCCGACGCCCTCGTGTCGGCTAATCCGGGCCTTGCCTACGAACTCGTCACCATGACGACCGAGGGCGACCGAAGGCTCGACAAGTCCCTTGCGAGCTTCGGCGGCAAGGGCGTGTTCATCAAGGAACTCGAAGTCGGTTCATAGCCTCAAGGACATGCCGGCCGAAGTCTTGCCGGAATTCAAACTTGCCGCGGTCATGCGCCGCGAAGACCCGCGCGATGCGTTTATTGCCCGCGGAGGAGCATCTGGCATCAAGTTCATGGATTTGCCCACCGGTGCCCGTGTTGGCACCGGAAGCATCCGCCGTGTGGTGCAACTTAAGGCTTTGCGGCCCGACATCGAGTACGTGCCAATCCGCGGAAACATCCAGACGCGCCTCTCCAAGCTCGAGGAACTCGATGGCGTTGTGTTGGCGGCTGCCGGCCTCAAGCGCATGGGTCTTGCCGACCAGGTGACGGAATATTTCGATACGGACAAGGTTTTGCCCGCCTCCGGCCAGGGCATCCTGGCGATTGAGACGCTGGCTGATAATGCGCAGGTCGCGGGCGTTCTCGCTCGTGTAAACGACGCCCCGACATACTCCATCGCCGTGGCCGAAATGGCCTTCTTGAAGGCTCTCAATGCGGGCTGCCAGTTCCCGGTGGCGAGCTTTGCGGAATTTGCGAATGATTCGCAAATTCAAAATGGCCCACAAACTCTGAAAATCCGCGGAATCACTCGCGGGCAAGATTCGCGAACAGCTATAATGAAGGTGTACGGATGAGCGGTTTCGGAAAAGTCTATCTGATTGGTGCGGGTCCCGGCGACCCGGGACTCTTAACGCTCCGCGGTAAGGAAATTATTGAGAAGGCCGACGTGGTGGTATATGACCGTCTCGTTTCGCCCGCGATTCTCGGATTCTGCAACCCGAAGGCCAAGATGGTGGATGTGGGCAAGATGCCGACGCACCACAAGGTCAAACAGTCCGAAATCAACAAGTTGTTGGTGCAGTTTGCCGGAGAATTTCCCGGTGGCGTGATTGCGCGCCTCAAGGGCGGCGACCCGTTCGTGTTTGGGCGCGGTGGCGAAGAGGCGTTGGAGCTTGTCGCTGCGGGCGTGGAATTCGAGGTCGTTCCGGGCATTACCTCTGCAATCTCGGTGCCGGCTTACGCAGGCATCCCTGTAAGCCATCGTGGCATCGCAACGAGCTTCCATATCATCACGGGTCACGAGAAGTTAGACGAGAGAACGCTCGCAAGCTCGCTACAGACGAGAGACGAGAGAGATGTCAATCTCTCCCTGGATTTCGAGACGCTCGCCAAGTGCCCTGGCACGCTCATCTTCTTGATGGGTATCGCCAACATGGACTTTATCGCCAAGCGCCTTATGGAATGCGGCAAGGACCCGAAAACGCCGCTCGCCTTTATCGAGAAGGGGACGACTCCGTACCAGCGCACTGTAACGGCGACGCTTGAAACGGCAGGGGAGACCATCATCCGCGAAAACGTAACCGCTCCCGCGATTACGATCATGGGTGGAGTCGTGGAACTCGGCAAGTCTCTCGCCTGGAAAAAGAATCTACCGCTTTCGGGCAAGCGCCTCGTGGTGACGCGAGCCGCCAAGCAGGCTAGCGGTATTACGGCCCGTCTCACGGCCCTCGGTGCCGAAGTCATCGAAACCCCGATGATTGAGACTAGGGATGTCATCCCCGCGAAGGCGGGGATCTCTTCTGCCGACTTCAATTCCCTCGCGAACTTCGATATCCTCGCTTTTACGAGCACGAACGGCGTGGAAAGCTTTTTCAAGCAGCTGTTCACTGCCGGCTTTGACGTGCGCGTGCTTGCCGGCAAGAAGATTGCAAGTGTGGGGAAGATTACCGAAAAGAAGTTGCTGGAATACGGCATCCGCTGCGATTACGTGCCCGAAGACCATACCGGTGAAGGCTTGGGCAAACTATTGGCTTCTTTGAACCACACACCTCGTATCCTCCTCCTGCAGGGCAACCTCGCCGACGACACATTGCTCAAGCTGCTTCCGAAGGCTACCCGCTGGGTGGTCTACGAGACGCTTCCCGTGGCAGAACTTCCCGAATGGAAGCGCGAAGCTGTTGCCGTCGCCGATGCCGTCGTATTCGCCAGCACCAGCGCCGTCGAAAATTTCGTACAAGTCTCTCGTCTCTCGTCTCTTGTCTCTCGTTTGAGCTTTTGCATCGGTCGCATGACGGAATCCGCAGCCCGCAAGCACGGCTTTGAAACCGTCACCTCCGACGAAACCACCATGGATTCCCTCGTCAAGAAAATCGCGGAATACTACGCAGGGGAGGGCGCATAATGAAAGCTATCCTGATTATCGCGCACCACTGCATTCTTCCCGGAGCCTACAAGGGTTTCGAAGAAATTTTGGACAAGTTGCACCATGACTTGCCCGGTACGCGTGTGGCGAGTACGAGTCTATTGGACTTGGAAAATGATTTGCGCACGCTCTTGCGCGAGGATGTGGAGTCGGTAACGCTCCTGCCATACCTGCTTCTGAACGGCCAGCATTCAAAGAACGATGTGCCGCGCGTGGTGGCGAAGTTGCAGGAAGAATTTCCGCAGATTCCTATCACGCTTTTGCCCTGCCTTGGCGACTGGAAAGAATTCGCCGACATGGTTGTGGCCGGAATTCGAAATGCCCAAATAGACGAGAGAACGCCCGCTGACGCGGGCTACAGACGAAAGACGAAAGAAAAAGAGTCTAGTCAGAATAATCTCTCGTCTCTCGTCTCTCGTCTCTCGTCTAATTCGTCCCTCTTTTCCATCGAAGTCAATCTCGAGGGCAAGAACGTTCTCGTGGTGGGCGGTGGCCGCATTGCGCTGCGCAAGGTCAAGACGCTTTTGCCGACGGGGGCCCGTATCACCGTGGTTGCTCCGCAGTTCGACCCCGAATTTTCTCTCGTCACTCGTCTTTCGTCTCTCGTCTTAATCAGCCGTCCTTACGAGCCGCTCGACCTCCGCGGTATCTTCATGGTCTTCATCTGCACCGACCAGCCGGCCGTAAATGCTCAGGTTTCCAACGATGCCCGTGCCCGCCGTATCCTGGTCAATAATGCCTGTGACTACCTTGACGGCGATTTTATCGTGCCTGCCCGCATGGATTTCGGCGAAAACATCGCCGTGACCGTCTCTACGCAGGGCCGCGCCCCCTCGCTTGCCAAGAAACTCAAGCAGAAAATCCAGGCGGAATGGGCTGAAGGTCTGGAACAGGTCGAACGGGATTTTTTAAATTCATAGCATTATGATTATCCGTCCACGTCGCCTCCGCAAGAATGAAACGCTCCGCAACATGGTTGCGGAGACTGCCGTCAACCCCGATTCGCTCGTCTACCCGATGTTCGTGGTGGAAGGGGAGGGAATCAAGGAACCCATCCCGTCGATGCCCGGCCAGTTCCGGTTCTCGATCGACGAACTTCTCCGTGAACTCGAGGTTTGCGTGCTCGCGGGAATCAAGTCCATCATGCTGTTCGGTATTCCGCACCACAAGGACGAGACTGCGACTTGCGCCTACGATGACGAAGGCGTGGTTCAGCGTGCGGTGCGTTCCGTGAAGGCGCATTTCGCGAAGCTGAACGTAATTACCGACGTGTGCCTGTGCGAATACATGAGCCATGGCCACTGCGGCATCGTTAAGGACGGTGAGGTGGACAACGACGCGACTCTCGAACTCCTTGCAAAGACGGCTCTTTCGCATGCCCAGGCCGGTGCCGACATGGTGGCCCCGAGCGATATGATGGACGGCCGTGTGGCCGCTATCCGCGAAT
>CADBLC010000240.1 GCA_902795385.1 Fibrobacter succinogenes
AAACAGCATGAAGGTCGACACGCTCAAGAGCCTGTTGCAGAAGTTCGAAATCGTCGAATACATCCGCACGGGCAAGGTCATCATGCTCCGCGGCGAAGACAAAACGTAGAACAAAAACATCTTTAAAAAGAAAAGCCTCGGAAACCTTGCGGTTTTCGAGGTTTTCTTTTTGAGGAGTTATCAGACTATCAGTCCGTTGCAGAAACATCGAAGCCCAGAACGACTTGTCCCCTGTTTTCGGAGTCACCATGTTCTGTGAACAGCAGGATTCGGAACGTAATGTACTCAGCGCTAGTCCAGAAGGAGAACTTCTCGAAAGCGTTCTTGCCGCTGATAGAACGGCCTATGTAATTGTAAAGATTGGGAATGTTATCCGGATTACCGGTGCTGCTTTCGTACGCATATATGTCGAAGTCCTGCGGGACCATGCCGAGAGTAGCGATATCGTTACCGCTGCTCAACCACGCGATAGCCGCATTGAAGGCGTACCTGTTTGCCGGACGCTTAACGCAAAAGCGGATTTCGTTCTTGTTGCCTTCGGAGTGCGTATAGAGCCTCTCCCATTCACCAATCCAGTAATGAGATTCATGGAAGTACTGGTTGTGGAAGCGGTTAAAGACGACACTCTTGTAGGTAGGAATCTGGTTCGTCACCGGCGTTTCCCCGTGCGGATACGGCGTATAGATGTAGTTCTTGCCCGAAGAGAGCAATACGGCCTTCACGACCTCCGGATGCCAGCGGTAGAACGGGTTGGCCCTCAGGAGAGCCGCCACCTGAGCCGCCGTATACGTAGCCGCAGCCTCGGTTCCGTCGTAATTGGGAGTGGGATCGTACATCTGGCCCGTATACCAGTGGGTGTAGTTCCTCTTATAATCACCATCCTTGTAGAATTCGGAGTAGTTGTAGACTTCCGGCTTGCTGGAACCCTCAAGATAATAATTGTTGTTGATGCATTGCGCAGCACCACCGGTACAGTATCTGGACCTATTCGACGTGTAGTCCGTGATTTTCTTTGTATTGGCGTCAACGGCACCAACCGTAATGGCGTTGGCGGCATGGGCCTGCGCGTTGAGTTCCGCCTCGTGATTCCTAATCCAGTAATCACCGGCAGCCACGACTTCTACGGTACGGTTTTCGTAGATGTAGTTATCCAAGTCCCTCGCCTCGGCGCCATAGAACGCGGCGACATTGTGAGGAACATCGGGGTCGTTTTTCCGGGTATGAAGACCGAGATACACCTGCGGGGTCTTGTAACGGGGATTTTGCGGCAAGCCGTCGGTGATAAAGACGGTCGTGTTCTTGGTCGTCTCTTTCAGAAGGCTGGCAGCCTTTGACGAGCTCACTTCCCTAATAGGATTGGCCACCATGTTCTCGCCGGAATTGTACTTGATATACGATGCGGTCATTCCCGGATTAAGCCTTACCGGGACCGCGCCAATATCCAGGTACATACCGACATCGGCACATTCCTGGCATTCGCTGTAACCATTGTCGAACCACCCGATATCCCCTCTCTGGGCCCAGCCGGCATCAAACTCCACATTCCAGTAGGTCTTGCTGGCATATCCCGAATTTGGATACTGTTCCGTCATATCATAGTGCGACACGTGGGAGGCATCGTTAGAATTTACCATGCCGCCTGGCGTGTAGTTCTTGACAATGTTGATGGGAATAAAGACTTCATTGGATCCACCAAGATAATCCTGGCCATTGGGGCCACCCAGTTGAGCACTGTAGGCAGACGAAGACGTTCCATTCGTATTGTACCGTTTAAGGTAGAACATGTACGGGGTTCCCCTGCTACCGTAAATGAGCGCCGTGGTATTGAACGCACCTTCTATGGCAGAAAGCCCGTTCACGCCGGTCGGCTGCCTCATCAAGGGCTTTTGATTGAGGGCTTTCTTTGCCTTGGCATAGTCTACATTCTTGTAGACCATCGGGGAATTCATCTTGCTCCCGTTACGGCCAAGAAGGTCATAATTTGTTGCAGCAATAGCCGAAACACAGCCGATTGCCACACACAAGGCTACTTGTTTTTTCATCTCTTTCTCCTGTTATTACAAACAAAGTGTTTAATTAATTTATATTACAAACAAAGTAGACTATCTTACATAAACCCGTTATTTATGCTATCGCTCCTTATCAGCATTTAGAACAAATTATCATAACAACGCCATACAACAGCAATCTATCGCACAAACACTACAAATCGCTATGACATCATTTGTCATTTTATAGCATTACAAAAAAAAGCGCCTACGGCGCAATACTTAAGCCAACAGCCAATGACCAATGACTAACAACTATTTTTAAAAACCGAGGACAGCTTCGGAGATTTCGTTCGCTTCGTCGGAGTAGTCGTCCGCAAAATCGGCGATAAATTCGCCCCAGCCTTCGCTTACGCCGCAACCGACGCCCACTTCCATCGAAGACCACTTGAAAATGCCGTACACGCGTTCGAAGCGTTCGAGCAGTTCCGCGAAAAAATCCTCGGGCAGGTCGCCCTCGACAAGCACGGAGCCGTCCATCGCAAGGAGTTCCTCTTCGGGCAGCTCCTCAAAACGGCACTCGTATTCGTCGCGCATCACGTCGTCCACGGAATACCAGTCGCCGGAATCCTCGCTAGGGAGTTCCGCTTCCGGGTAGGCAGCAATAATCTCGTCCCAGATCTGGGAAAGGGCGTCCCTCTCCCCCACAAAGCGCATGAGCATACGGTATTCCATGCTTATAATATACAAAAAGGGAGCCTCCGCATGCTACAGCGGTAAATATGAGCAAGCCCAAGGCTTGCGAATATGAAGTAGGAGCCAACGGCATCCTTGTTAAAAGGATGCTGGGGGCGGGGCGAACTCGGTGAGCCCTTCTCGTAAAAACACGAAAGGGTAGACACGTTGTGTCTACCCTTTCGTGGAGGTGAGGGGAGTCGAACCCCTGTCCAAAATCACGTCCATGTCCATTCCTACAAGCTTTCCCTTCGTATTTAAGATCTCGTCTTATCCACGCCCAAGAAGGTCGGCGCAGAGTTTGACCAGCCTAGTAAATCTCGAACGCATTCCCCAGGCATGGATGCATCCTATCCCATATTGCGACCGGACGTTCACCCCGATGGGAGCGGAATGAGGCCCGGCGTTGCCGTTAATTAGGCAGCGAGTGCGTAGTTTTCGTCAGCACTTATTTTTTTTCAGACTTTTTAACGAGTGCCCTCGTCTGAGACCTCGGCTTGCAACTAACACTTCAGCGACCCTGTCGA
>CADBLC010000241.1 GCA_902795385.1 Fibrobacter succinogenes
ACGACCATCGGCGACGAAAAGATGTGGTATTAGCAACTCATCTGCCGCTTAAAAATTCAACAATCGCATCAATCTGAATCAAAAAAGGGCTGCATCGTCGCAGTCCTTTTTAACGTTTTTACCACACAAAACTTTACTATTCAAAAAAAATTTTAAAAAAAAATATAAAGCAAACGCATTACAATGTGTATACAAATAAATTAATCATATATACAACAAACTAACACATACAAACTATTAAAATAAATTAACAAAAACGGCATATCAAAACTTAACTTTATATTATAATTTGGTTATTGCAATAATGATACAACACTAATCGTTCTTCATCTATTGCAATCACATCAATTATAAGGACCCCCCATAATGGCTAAAAAACTTGTCCCCAGCGGCTGCCCAGACCCGATGACCCTCGCCGAACTTGCTAAAGGTGAACGTATCAACTGGTCCAAGAAGAAAGACACCTTCGATACCGTAGCAGAATGCTTCGGCATCACAAAGGAAGGCTTCATGGAAAACGCGCTACAGATTATGAACCCGCGCATTTCCATCGACAAGAACGGCAACCGTAAAATTATTTCTGAAAAAGACGCCGAAAAGAAAATTGACTCTCTGCTGAAGGCCCACGCAAGGCCCACCGCAGCAAAGAAGGAAGCCGCCTCCAAGTCTGCCAAGAAAGCCCCGAGCGCAGCCGAACAGCGCAAGAAGATCGTTGACGTTCTGATGCGCAGGGAGGTTTCTGCCAAGGAAAAAAAAGAAATAGTGAAGAGCGGTGAGCTCTTCGGTGTTGGCAGCAACGATGAAGTATATATCGCCTCCGGCATGAAGTGGGCGGACAAGGGATACTTCTTTAACGAAACCGTAGACTGGAAGGATATCTGCCAGGGCGCTATCGGCGACTGCTATTTCCTTGCATCCCTCTGCTCTATCGCCTACGTCAACCCGTTCTTGATCAAGAACACCACCGCCCTGAGAGGCAAGTGGAACAACGGCTCCGGTGGCACCGACAATTTCGCCCCCTGGCACGCCATTGACTTCTACGTTCCGGCTGATGGTTACGAATCCACCCAGGCCTGGAGCGACAAGAGGAAGACCGTGCAGACCATCGTCGCCTCCGAAGAAATCCTCGTGAGCAACAACGCCAACGAATACAACTACGGTGTTTGCGGCCCCAAGGAAAAGGACGTCCGCATTAACGGTGGAACGGCCCCCAAGACAAAGGTAGACAGGGACTCCTGCTGGCCCGCCATCTACGAAAAGGCCTATTCCAAGTTCCTCGAAAAGTGCACCTCGGATTATCCGAACATGGGTTCGAACGCCATCATTCACGGTGGCTTCCCCTCCAGCGCCCTGAAGGAACTCCTCCATACGGAACAGGTCACGACAAAGACCCTTGCTTCCATGACGGAAGACCAGATTTACAGCGCAGCCCTCGCCGGACGTAATACGCCTACCACCGCAACAATCTACGCCTACTCTAAGGTCCAGAACGGTAAGACGATTTATTACAGCAAGGCAGGTACTGAATCCTATTACCTGGGCCTCGGTCTCTACATTTCGCACGTCTACTCCCTCTTGGACGCCTTCACGCGCGACAACAAGAAGTACGTGGTGCTCCGCAACCCGCATGGCTATAACCCGACAGCCCTTAAGAACAACCCCAAGGTTTACCACAATTCCTGGGGCTTCAACTACGGCTACAATGTCATGGACACCTACCGTGGCACGTACGATATCTACACCGGCATCAGCGGCAACGATAATCCGTACAAGTCCAACGGTGTGTTCCTGTTGGAAGTCGGCGAATTCAAGCGCCTGTTCTGCGACATCGACTACTATAGCGGCCCGTCGATAAGCGTTGGTTCCACGAGCCTTCAATCTGAAGCTCCTGTCAAAACCATCAACGTGAGCAACCTCAATACTTCGGCGTCCGTGAAGGTAAAGCTTGAATACACCAATCCGACCACCGGAGCCATTTCCACATGGAACTACGGCACCCTCGCCACTTTAAGGCAAATCAGCTTTAACCTTTCTTCCAGAGGCATTGCTGACCACACCAAGGTAAGGGTCATGATTATTGCCGGTAGCACCACCTACTATTCTAGGCCGGTTTACTACCACAATAGAGGCTCCAAGACGGTCACGTTCAAGTATTCCTCCGGCAGGATTATTGAAGCATAGCCATTTTTTGTAAGAAACTCTTCCTTTATAATAATCGCCCCGTCACTCCGACGGGGCGTTTCCGTTAGCAGATAGAATTTTCCATTCCAAAAGCAAAAAAAGGCCGTAGCATATTGCTACGGTCTTTAATGTTCTGACACGCTTGTTAGAGATTAGATCTCTTCAATAGAAGCGTGGTATTGACGCCTACGGCGTCAGCGGATTCGGCTCAGCCATGCCAGAGAGCAAGCTCTCTGTCGCGGCATTCGCCTTGCACGCTACTCCTGCAGACTCTTCAGTTAAATTTCTTCGATAGAAGCGTGGTATTCCTGAAGGCTCTTCACCGCGCCATGGCCGTTCCTTGCAGCGGCGATGCCCTTCACGGTGTTGTAGGCACCGGCGAGCGTCGTGATGTAAGGAACCTTGTACTTGATGGCGGCCTTGCGGATGGCGCTTTCGTCCTTGATGGCGTCGCGCTTTGCCCACGGCGTGTTGATGATCAGGTTCACCTGCTTGTTCAGGATGATGTCGAGGACGTTCGGGCGGCCTTCGGCGATCTTGTTCACCACTTCGCACTTCACGCCGGCATTCTCGTAGAACTTGGCGGTACCTTCGGTAGCGTAAATCTTGAAGCCGAGCTTCTGGAATTCCTTGCCGATTTCGATGGCCTGTTCAGACAAGTTAACCTTGTCGGAGAGGCTGATAAGCACGGCACCTTCGTTCGGGAGGAAGGAACCGGCGGCTTCCTGGCTCTTGTAGTAGGCCAAGGCGTAGTCGTCGGAGAGGCCGAGGACTTCACCCGTGGAGCGCATTTCGGGGCCGAGAACCGGGTCCACCTTCGGGAACTTGTCGAAGGGGAACACAGCTTCTTTGGCACCGTGGTGGTTGAACTTCTTATCCTTGAGCTTGAGGTCTTCGAGCTTGGCACCGAGCATCAGGCGTGTTGCGAGACGGGCCATCTGCGTGTTACAGACCTTGGAGACCAGAGGCACCGTGCGGGATGCGCGCGGGTTGGCTTCGAGCACGAACACCTTGCCGTCTTCGATAGCGTACTGCATGTTCATGAGGCCGCAAACGTGGAGGGC
>CADBLC010000242.1 GCA_902795385.1 Fibrobacter succinogenes
CACTTCTCGGCCTCGGCGACAACGGCCTGGCCTAAATGCTGTCCGCGGTATTCCGGCAGCACCACGACGCGCCCGATTTCGGCGACGCCCTCGCGGACTTCGAACCAGCGGCAAGTGGCCACCGGGTAGATATCGTCCAGCGCAAGGATGTAGTGGCAATTCTCGCCGTCATGCGCATCGATTTCGGCTTCGAGCGGAATCTGGTGCTTGTGCATCATCGCGGCAATGCGCACGTAGTAGGCGCCCGCACGTTCACATTCCTTTGCGACCCGGATGATCTTCATTTGAGGCCCGGCTATTTTTCGTCCTCGGAAACGCCCATGAGTTTCATGGCGCCCTTCCAGGTTTCCTTGTTCTCGAAGCCGTCACGCTTGCCGCCGCCGTAGCGGGCGTGCGCGAATTCTTCAACGAGGGATTCCCAGCCTTCGAGCTGGCCGTCCTTCACCATCGTATCGAGGTTCACCGCGAGGCCGAACTTTTCTGCGACGTACTCCTTGCAGATGCTTTCCAGCTCCAGCAGCCATTCACGGCTGTCCGCCGTATTCACGCGCTGCTTCAAGACCACCATCTTCTCGCGCAGGGCATCCTGCGCAGCATTCCTGGCGGCTACGGCCTCACGGGCGGCAGCACGGCGCTTGGCACGCCACAGACCCGCACACAGCACGAGCAACGCCACAACGAGCCCCACCACAATCGGCAGCGGATTGAACGGTTCGTTCACGCGCACATCAACGCTCTCGCTGCGCAAATCGAGCGGTTGCCCCATCTGCGTCGGGATTTCAAAGCGCATCGCCGGGACGTGCAAGTTACCCGTATCCTGCGCCGCAATCTTGTATGTAAACGTAATAGACGCAATCTCCTTGCCGTCTTTCACGGAGCGCGCCGACTCCTGCGACACGCCCACCTGCGTAAGCCCCTTCGCGTTCGCGGAGCCCGTGGGCACCACCAGCAGGGCGCTCCCCTGCACGCTCCAGCTGACCGTCACCGGAAACTCGAACGTGTCGCCCACTGTTACCGCGGGCATCCCGCCCTGCGGCCCCGACACAATCGAAATGCCCAACTGCTCGGGCGTGGGCATCACCATCTCCGGAGCGGCAGAATCCGGCACAGCCGTCGAATCCACCGCAACAACACCGGCGGAATCCACCGCCGTATTCAAAGAATCATTTTCCATACCCGAAGAATATACAAAAGCCGAGAGCCATGGGCAATGTCATCCTCCGAAGGGGGATCCATAACGTCCATACATGCGCTTGTAGGAACTGTATGGATCCCGGGACTTTCAGTCCCAGGATGACACAGGCAAGCCGAGAGTCGCAGATATACAAAACCCCGGACTTTCCGTCCGGGGTTTCAAGCAAACTATGGATTACATTAAATTGCCGGGCGGGTGTACTGGCCGTTCAGCAACTGGCTGTACATCACGAGCAAGATGTCGGGGAAGTAGCTGCTGGCCGTGTTGGACACGGTCTTCGCATTCACCGCCTTCGTGCAGGCTTCAAGCCACGTGGAATTCGTGCCGATACCCGTCGCGCACCAGGCAGCAAGCCACTGAGCCGGAACCGCCGTATTCCTGGTGTTGTCAGGACCGATAGACAGATTCCAAGAGTAGTTGACGGCAAGTGCCGCAGAGGTCGGATCGTTGCCCGCCCTGGACGTAATGAACTGGTTAAGCGTCTGCAACACCGCGAGGGCGCGCGGATCCTGGAACCAGTAGTAATCCCACGCGATACGCCACGGGATACGTACGGATTCCTTGTTGAACGTGTAGTAGGTAAATCCGGACTTCTCGTTGCCTGCGGCGTCGTTAGGCGGATTCACAGAAGACGTTTCCGTGCTCCAGTCCGGGAACACGCCCGTACCAGCAGCCTGGATTGCGGCCATGTAGGAGTACATGGCGTCGAGAACAGCCGTCCAGTTGTGGGCCGTATCGTACTTCGCGAACAGGCGCAGGGCCACCGGAGAGAAGTAGCTCAGGTTGTAGACAATCGGGCCCTTGGTGCCGTCCCACATGCGCGTATCACCCGAAAGGAGCTTGTTGTCCTTGACTTCCTTGTCCCAGATACCACCGGCAATAACCAAGGCGTCGTTCAGGTATGCCACGTTAGTAGTCTTGAGGTACATCAAGATAAGCGAGGTCGCGATATCGAGATCGGCGTCCGTCGCGCTGCCAAGGTCGATTTCGTTAAAGTGGAAGCTGAAGGTTATCCACGGAGTCAACGGCTGGTTACCGTTATACGCCCTGAACGCGCGGGAGTAGTTCCACAGAGTTACGAACGTGGGTTCGTCGCCCTGCATGGCCGAGATAAGCATGCCGTAACCGATACCTTCCGACACGGTGCAACCGCGGAACTTCATGATAGGCATGGTAGTGTCGTCAACCTTGCACTGAGCCGAATACGGAGTCGACTGCGCCGTAGACCAGATGATACGTGCCGCGGGCTGGTAAGCGGCACTGAACACGTGACCGAAGCCCGAAGCAATAGAACCGTAGTACGACGATTCCGATTCAAGCGTCACGTAGTGGTACGTCAGCCAAGACACATAAAGGTTGGCCGGGATAGACAAGTTCGCGGCACTCGCGAGCGGAGCCGTCTGGCCGTTCGATACAGGAGGAACCGACGCACTCGACAAGATAGTGCTGCTGAGAACACCAGCGCTCACCGGGGGCTGATCACCGCCGCCAAAAGGAGAGACAACAGGTTCTGCTTCCGTCGCAGAATCGCCACCGCAGGCGCCAAGCCCGAGGGCAAGGCCGCAAATTACTGGTATAAGAAGTTTATTGATGTTCATAAAATCCTCGTTAATTTTCCATGCTCTAATATACATTCATAAACGCAAATCCGAAAGCTTTACAGCCAAAAATAGCGTCCATCCATCGCTAAATATGCAACATATCACGTTTTCGAGACAAAAAAGAGAGCCACCCACAGGTGGCTCCCTTTTTAAGAACGTTTCCTAAGTAAGAATTACTTGAGGATGATCTTCTGGCTGAAGTCGACGGACTTGCCAGCAACGCGGACCATGTAGACACCGGCGTCGATGGAAGAGAGGTCGAGAGAAGACTTGATGCCGGCGAAGGAGAGGGTACGACCAGAGAGGGAAGCCTTCACGGCAGAGGCCGGAGCCACAGCCTTGATGGCGTCACCAGACACAGAAGAAACAGCAGAGATGTTGAAGGAACCGGTGGTTCCGTCAGCAGCCTGGATTTTGAACTTCACGGCAGCGAGTGCAGCACCGGCTTCGTCACCAGTCACCTTGCCCTTGCCCCAGCCAGCCTGCTTGAAGCCCGACCACGGGGTGCAAACTTCGCTAGCAGCGGAAGCCTTCGGGAGGGAAACGAACGGGTTGTCGTAACCGATAGAAGCGTCCTTGGAGTCGCCGAGGCCGAGTTCGAGAGAAGCCGGAGCATCAACCGTGTAGGTAATGCAGATGCCACCCCAAGCAGTAGCGTCAGCCGTAGTAGCAGCACCACCGTCCGGGTTTTCCGTACCAGCAACGTTGAAGCCAATACCGATGAACGGCTTGTATTCGAGAGTACCCGCATTCAGCGTGAAGGTACCGCAAACACCACCACATTCATCGATAACCGGGTCAAGAGCTTGAGTAGAGTATTCGTTGCCGAGCGGAACCGGCCAAGTCACCGAAGACAGACCACCATCGGCGTCGTCAGCGTAGCTGTACCAGTAACCGGCAGTTTCGGTGCCATTGTCAAGGCCCGTATTTACAAAGTATTCGCCAGAGGCGCCAGACCAGCTGAATGCAGAAGCAAGGCTGGCGGCTGCCAAAACGGCGGCGGCAGTAAGAATTTTGTTTTTCATAAGTCTCTCTCTTTGTTAATGGTTTATGCCTTGCAAGTTTTTTTTTCATGAAAGTAAAAAAACTGTAATGGCTTTTTCATGGCTTAGTCAAAAAACGGCGAAAATGATTCAAAAACAGCATTCTGTTCCCGTTTTTTTACAAAAGGGCGTTTTTTGGCTGTGATTTAGCGCAAACAGGTTTTCAGCGGGAATCGTGTGCTGCATCACAACAGGCCCGAACATAACTTTTTTATTACTTTCAACCCGCCCAAAATTCGTTTATTCAAATCTATTTTTCTTATTATGGTGTATTCAGTAAACAAAATTTTAGCCTTCCTTTTCACGGCGGGCCTTCTACTTTCCTCGGTGGCGTTCGCCGCTCCGAAATTCCCTTTCCCTCAACAAGTTACATACAAATTCGGCAACACGGCCACCTACGTGGACCCTTCCGTTATCCAGAGCCATTTCGACGACTGGAAAAGCGCCTGGTACAAGGACATGGGTGACGGCACCGCACGCGTTATTAGCCCCAACGACAGCGCCGAAATGACCGTCTCCGAAGGCGTCGCCTACGGCATGCTCATAATGGTGTACATGTCGAGCACGCAGGCCGACCACCAAAGCGAATTCGATAAGTTGTACGCATTCTGGAACAAGTATGCCAAGTCGGGCAGCGAGAGCGGCATGAACTGGCACGTTAACACCCAGAGCGGCAAGGCAGACGACGGCACGGCTACCGACGCGGACCTCGACGTGGCGCTCGCCCTGATTATGGCGGCCAAGCAGTGGGGCAACGACCAGTACCTCACCAAGGCCAAAAAGCTCATCGACTGGATCAAGTCCCACGACATGGAAAGCGATGGCCGCGTAAAGGCGGGCAGCAACTGGAATCCGGGCCTGAATTCCAGCTACGTTTTCCCGGCGGCCTTCCAGCTGTTCTACGACGTCACGAACGACTCCTTCTGGAAAACGGCCATTTCCACCAACCTTGACCATATGTCCAAGTGCCAGAACGCCACCACGGGACTTATGCCCGACTGGTGCAGCTGGAGCGATCACAAGGCGACCAACGCGGGCCAGGTGTCCGGCGGCTCTAACGGGTACTACGACGACGCCACGAGAACTCCCTGGCGCATGGCCTGGGGCTACTACTGGTACGGAATCAAGGAAGCCAAGGCCATCAACGACAAGATTCTCTCCTGGCTCGACCAGTCGACCTTCGGCAACGCGAACCTCATCTGGCCCGGCTATTCCCTCACCGGAACATCGCCGTACAACATGTTCGTGACCTCGACTTACGCCGGCGGGCTCGGGCTTGCCATGGCTTCGGCGGACAATCCCGGCTATTATCTGGAAACCGTCTACGACGTTCTCGCGAACACGGCCGGCAAAAAGTCTCCTACCAGCGCCAAGGGCGAAGCCTACTACCCCGCCACGCTGAACATCCTCTACATGCTCACCATGAGCGGCAACCTGCCCAACTTCAACAGCATGGACGGACTTACCAAGTACACCAAGACTTCCGTGCGCATGCCGAGCATGCCCGAAGGCACCTTGCAGGCCGTCAATAGCGGCATATCCATCTCGGGCTACACCGAATGGGGTGCCTATGCCGACAAGTTCGGCGTCACCAAGATGTATCCGGACTCCGGCAGTTCCGGCATATTCCTGAACGGAGACGGAACCGCTGTCGCCGCCATCGAGTTCCGAATCGCCCCCGAGCCCACTTACGAGGCCGGAGTGGAACTCCAGTACCCGTTTGCAGGCATAGCCGTTTCGCTCGACAAGGACAACGGTTACCACGACCTGAGCAATGTCACCAAGATCCGCCTTACCTACAAGAGCCAGGGAATCATCCGCTTCGCCATCCTGGACAAGCAGACGATTGACAACGGCGACGAGGGCGGCGAACCGGGCGTGTACCTGCACCCCAGCGACGACTACGTGACACTCGACATCGACATGACTTCCAAGAACTTCGGCACCGCCTACGACGCATTCGTCGACGGCAAGTTCGTGGTTCCCTCCTGGGTGACCAACATTCTCAACCGCGACGACGCCATGAAGGCCGTACGCGGATTCAAGTTCGAACCCAAGATGCAAAAGAGCGGTTACGGAAACATCTACCTGCGCATGTTCGAGCTGTACGATGCCGACGGCAACCTCGTCAAGGACTATCTTGACCCGAATGCGGTATCCATCCCGGAAATTGCCCTCTCGGGACGCGATTTCGGCATGGCCGGGAACGCCATCCGCTATACAGGACTCAACGCAGGAGCCCGCCTCACCGTTTTCGACCTGAACGGCAACCGCATCGCTACAATGACGCTGAGCGGTTCCGGAGAGATCCCGCTAGAATCGATTATCCACGCCAAAGGCGCCTATATCGTCCGCTTGACCGACAAATCATTCTCTAAAACGTTGCGTATTCACAAGTAAACAGAATTAAGGCCCCCCAAAAGAACATCTGACTTATTTATTATTACATTCTTTATATAAATCCAGGATTTTGCTTATGAAACTCACAAAACTGATACCCTGTCTCCTAGCCTTTGCGGCCCTGCCGGCATTTGCCGCGGCCGTCAATGCCGTGCCCATGAAAATCGGACCGGTCAGCTACTATGGTGCCATCCATACGAGCGGTGGCAAGCTTATCGGTGCCAAGAACAACCAGGAAGCGATGCTGCGCGGCATGAGCCTCTTCTGGTCTGACGCCACCGGCCTTCCGTACTACAAGAAGGACGTGATTTCCTGGGCTGTCGACAACCTGAAAATCGACGTATTCCGCTTTGCCATGGGTATCACCTGCTATTCCAGTAAGAGCCAGAAATCCAATGGCTGCATTGACTCCGCCGACTCCCTGTTCCATGGTTACTCCTACGCTACCGCTCCCGAGAGCTACATGTCCATCGTCGACAAGATGGTCGAAGCCGCCGTCGAGAACGACGTCTACATCATTATCGACTGGCACAGCCACCGCGCCGAATACGAGCAGTCGATGGCCAAGACATTCTTCTCGACCGTTTCTGCCAAGTACAAGGATATCCCGAACGTCATCTACGAAATCTATAACGAGCCCGTCAATACCGGCTGGGGCACTATCCAGAGCTACGCAAACGCCATTACGGGCGAAATCCGCAAGA
>CADBLC010000243.1 GCA_902795385.1 Fibrobacter succinogenes
GGCTATCGTGAGCCAGGGTGGCCGCGGTTACATGTTCCTCGGCAAGAGCGGTACGGGCAAGAGTACGCATGCGCGCTTGTGGCTCCGCCATGTCGAGGGCGCGGAACTCGTGAACGACGACAATCCCGTGGTGCGCCTGCAACCGGACGGGGCGTGGGTTTACGGGTCGCCCTGGAGCGGCAAAACTCCCTGCTACAGGAATGTCGCGATGAAGCTGGGCGGGATCGTGTTGCTGAGCCAGGCGCCGTACAACAAGATTGTAAGGCTGGGTGGCGTGCAAGCTTATGCCGCGCTGGTGCCGAGCATTTCGGGGAAGCGCTGGGACCGTGCCGTGGCCGACGGCTTGCACGCGACCGAGAATGCGCTTGCCATGGGCGTGAAGGTCTGGCATTTGGAATGTCTGCCCGACGAAGAGGCCGCAAGGCTCTGTTTTGAAACGGTGAAAGGTGAAAACGAGTGATTGACGACGCGCAGATAATTGCCGAGGCGATAAAGCTCGTGGGCGAGGGCGTGAGTGTCACGTTCCCGGTTGCGGGGCGCAGCATGCGGCCGTTCATTGTGGGCGGAAAGGAAAGCGTGGTGCTCGTGAAACCCGAAAGCGTACGCGTTGGCGATGTCGTGCTCGCGTTCGTCGATAATTCCCGCTATGTGGTACATCGCGTTATCCGAATCGATGGCGAAAATGTGACGCTCATGGGCGACGGGAACCTCGTCGGTGTGGAACACTGCAAGGTTCCGGATGTCAAGGCAATTGCGACTCATGCTGTGAATGCCCGCGGAAAGCGCCGTTCTTTCGCCAATCCGCTGCGTCGGACGGCGACTCGTGTATGGGTGCGCTTGCGCCCTGTCAGAAAATGGTTACTTTTAGCATATCGCGTGTACGAGAAGGTATTTTATGAAAATTAAGAAAGGCTTTGTTTTGCGTGAAGTTTGCGGCGAGCAGGTGATTATGGGCGAGGGCCTTGGCGCTCTCGACTTCGGGAAACTGCTTTGCCTGAACGAAACGGCGGCATGGCTCTGGAACCGTGCTGTTGACGCGGGCGAATTTACGGTCGATGGCCTCGCGGAAGCCCTTTGCGGTGAATTCGATGTTTCGCCGGAGCAGGCTCGCGCCGATGTCGCCGCCATTGTGGGCGAGTGGCAGAAGGTTGGCGTGGTGGAATGAAGTATGTAGCTTGGCTTTGGCGGAACATGGCGGGCATGAGAATCAATGCCGCCGTGCGTATCGTCTTCGGCGTCGCCCGCGTGGCGCTCGGCCTGTTGATGGTCTGCCTTAGCAAGCACTTTATCGATGTCACTATCAAGACGGGAAGCAACGAGGACATCGTTGAGATGATCGTGCTTCTCGTGCTCACGGTCGTGGGCGGGATTGTCCTTAGGCAGGTGTATTTCTACCTTACGGCGCTTGCCACCGTGAAAAAGACGAACGCGCTCCGCCTCGAACTTTTCGGCGGGTATTTTTTCCAGCAGCTTTACGGCGAAGACAAGATGCATTCGGGCGACGTGACTTCACGCCTCACGAAGGATATCGAGGTTGTCGGGAACGTCATGGCGGATACGATTCCGCAGATGGCGGTGACGGGAATCCAGCTGGTCGGCGCGTTTTTGCTGATGCGCTGGTTCGATGCGCGGCTTGCGTGGGCGCTGCTCCTGTTTACGCCGGTTGCGATTGTGCTTGGCAAGCTTGTGGCGCACCGCCTGCGCAAAATGACTCTCGATATTCGCGAAGGCGAGAGCCGCATCCAGATGCACGTGCAGGAAGGCGTGGAACATAATGCGGTATTGCGCTCGCTGGGTAGCGAACAGTGGATGACGGACCGCCTGGATGTGATGCAGCGGAACCTGGAAGGCAACGTATTGCGCCGCTCGCGCTTTACGGTGATTGCCCGGTTCATGCTGGGGTGCGCCTTTGGACTCGGTTACATGATGGCTTTTGTGTGGGGCGGTCTCGGGCTCCGCAGCGGTGCGATTACTTTCGGCGTGATGACTTCGTTCCTGCAACTCGTGGGGCAAATCCAGCAGCCGATTTTATCTTTCCTGAACATGGTCCCGCAGGTCATTCATGCGACCGCGAGCATGGACCGCCTTGAAGAAATCAGGACCGCCTCGCAAAAATCGGAAGACGGGAAGGTAGCGCTTCTTTCCCGCGTGGGAATTACTGCCGAAGATGTCGCGTTCCGTTATGCGAAGGGCGACCGCAACATCGTGGAACATTTCAGCCATGAGTTCAAGCCGGGAAGCAAGACGGCGCTCATGGGCGAGACCGGCGCCGGCAAGACGACGCTCTTCCGCCTGATCCTCGGATTCGTGAAACCGGAATCTGGAAAAATTCTGGTGTGGGAATCTCCCGAGGGAGTGCGCATGGAGGCGGACGAAGATACGCGCGGGAATTTCGTTTTTGTACCGCAGGGGAATTCCCTGATGAGCGGAACCATCCGTTACAACCTGCTGATTGCCAAGCCCGACGCGACGGAAGACGAATTGCGGCACGCCTTGCATACCGCTTGCGCGGAATTCGTGGATGAATTGCCCGACGGAATTGATACCGAACTTGGGGAACGTGGTTGCGGGCTCAGTGAAGGACAGTCCCAGCGTATCGCGATTGCGCGCGGGCTCTTGCGCCCGGGTGCGGCGATGCTGCTCGATGAAATCAGTTCCTCGCTCGACGAGAAGACGGAGAAGGAACTATTCAGGCGCCTGTTCGAGGCGTTCCCGCAGAAGACGATGATCTTCATTACGCATCGCCGCGCGGTCGTCGACCTCTGTGACTCCGTAGTTGAACTTTAGTGCTGCGGCGAAACTAGCCGCGCGGTTCCTTGGGAACGTCGCCGACGTTGTGTCCCGTGTTATTCCTAGTGCCTGCCGAAGCGGCGGGTCTTGCGGAACGGCTTGTCGCCGGATTTTTCGCGGAAGGGCTTGTCGTCGAACTGTCCAGGCTTGCGGTCGGCGAACTGGCGGGCCCTGCGAGCCTTGCGGTTCTCGAAGGGACGCTCCGATTCGAACTTTTTGCCACGGTGGAAACCACGGCTTTCGCGCGGACGCGTGCCGGGTGCGGGACCTGTGGGCGGTTCGTCGGTCATTACGCGGAAGCGAGCGTCGTTGCCACGAATGGTCATCTCGGAAAGATGTTCCAGGACTTCCTGCGAAAGCGAGTCGGGCAGCTCGACGGTACTGAACTTGTTGAACAGTTTGATGCGCCCGATAAGGCTGCTGCTGATGTTGCCTTCGCCGGC
>CADBLC010000244.1 GCA_902795385.1 Fibrobacter succinogenes
TGAAAAAGTCCTGGACGACAGCACCTATTCTTGGGCCTGGGGAATAGCCCAGAACCACGAGGAAAGAACGTTATGCCGGCCCCTCGCGCAGCACATACAACAATTCGGTTACACCGTGGACACCTTGTCCCTAAAGAGCTACTTCGATAAAGTCTGGGTGGCAAAGTACGCACTTGGAGAATGCTCCTCCAAAAAATACCACGAAATAAAGGGCGCCGCCTTCAACGAAAGAGTCCGCCTTTACTGCGAACCTCCAAACTGGGTCGATTGGGATTACTGCATAGAGCTTGACACAATTTTATTGAACAGAGCCGGCAGCGACACCACCGCAGGGAAATTGACCAAGGGAATCGAATGCGCCCGCACCTATTACCACTGGGACAATTCTGAATGGAAAAAGGCAAACAACTTGGAAATCGAACTCAATCGGGCCTGCACTGCGAAAACCGAAGATGAATACGCCGCAAGCGGGGAAAAATGCTACCACTGCGAAAATGGCACCTGGAAATTCGGGAGTACCATCTTCTGCAAAATGGACGCCAAGGCCAAGCTGCTATACGACGAATCGGAGAAAAAGCCCTGTGGAGACGAAGAATACTTCCGCAAGGGCTTAATCGACACCACCATATACTACCACTGCTACCGGGGCGAATTAAGTTACGCAGATGAGTTCGACATGGCCATGGGCCACGGCTGCAACATCGACCACGTGGGTTACTATAGGTACCAGAATTCCATCTACAGATGCAACGGCTTTATCTGGAAATACGCCAGCGATTCCCTGGTGACCGATTCCATAACCGACAAGCGCGACAACAGCGTCTACAAGACTGTCGGCATCGGCAAGCAGGTATGGATGGCCCAGAACCTGAATCTCGCCATAGATTCCAGCTGGTGCCCCAACGACAGCATTGAATACTGCAATAAATACGGGCGCTTCTACAGGTGGGATGTTGTCCTCGGGAAAAATCCGACCGAAGCCCACATATGCCCGGAAGGGTTCCACGTCCCCTCCAACAAGGAATGGGAGGAGATGATCGAATTTGCGACACCCTGGTTCCCCAAGAAGGTCGCCTCCCTCATCTTCGCTTCGAAAAACGCCATGGAAAGGAGCGACGGCATTGAACGCGGCGAAGACCTCGTGGGTCTCTCGATATACATGCTCGGTTCCCGTTCACTCAACGGAGCCTACAGCGGATGGCTTTTCGGAGCGCACATGTGCAGCAGCGACTATACGGACAGCACGTCGTACATCTACAAGATTAGCCGCGACACCCACGAGTTCCTGCCTTACGAACAGCGGCAGAACCTGAGCTGCAACATCCGTTGCGTCAAGGATTGATAGCCTTCCTGACTTTTTCGGCCAGTGCCACATCGGCGCCGGCTGTAGCCAGGACGGTTTCGTAAAATTCTTTTACATCCGTATCGGCCAGGATCCATTTCACCTGGCTGTTTTCCAGGGCGATGCGCAGCAACTTGTTCGCCTGCGCCACGGTCCAGCCGCCCTTTTTCGAAAGCTTTTTCACCGTCATGTGAGTGGCCCTGAAATTCGTGCAGTCTTCCAGGGCGCTGATGAGGTTCGCCTTCTCGATTTCGTTGTCCGAGGTGTCGTGCCTGTACTGTTCGTATTCATTTTTACACGAGAGGTACTTGGCTTCAATCTTCTCATTCAAGTAGGTCTTGTCGACAACGGCCTTTATAAAACGGTCCATCTCCGAATTCTCGGAATAGTCCGCCGGGATATAATACTTTATCCTGCGTTCGGCAATCATCTTGTACACCTTGGACTTGTCATTGCTTTCGGGATTGTACACGCCTATGGAATACCCGCCCTTGGAATTGACAAGCGTCATGCAGGGGATATCCGTATCGCTGTCGCCGATATAGACAAAGTTCCTGAACGGCACGCGGATTTCCGATTCGGGCAAAAGCGTATTCACGTCGGGGTCATTTACGTCCATGGTCCCCTTTTCTATGCGGAACAGGAATTGCGTCTTGTTCGTATAGTTGACAACCTGTACGGGCCAATCGGGAGTCCCTTCGCCATTGTAATGGAAGGAGCAGGCGAACACCCCGTCCAAATCCTTGAAGATGGGCGTCCCTTCAACCATCTCCCTGATTCCAGACGAAATGATGTAGTGTTCCACGCGTACGCCGCGCTTTTCACCGTATTCCCTGATTCTCTTGAACCAGGATTCCACGCCCTTGAAAAACTTGATAGTCTTGCCGAAGTTCTGGAGTTTTTCCTTCGTGAGGTCGAATTTCCCCTTGGCCTCCTGGATCATCGTGAACATGTAGGCCAGGTTCTGGTCCATGTCGTTTTCCTTGGCGAACACGTTGGACTTTTTCCAGAACGATTCAATATCGTAGCCCAGGGACTGGATAAAACCCTGATTCTGCATGTCTGTCGGAGTCAGAGTCTTGTCGAAGTCGTAACAGATGGCAAGAATCGGCTTGTCGCCTTTTTCCTTGCGAATGAATTCCTGGGCTTCCATATTACCCCTTCTTTTTGTCGCGCCAGGCGAAGATGTTCGCAAGGACCGTTCCGCTAATGGAATGATAAGCACAGCTCAAGGCGCAGGGAACTACGCAGAGGACCGCTTCGGGGCGGGCCGCCACATTCTCGGGATTAGCAAAGAAGGCTGCCGCAAGCACGGTCGCCATGCCCGCATTCTGCACACCGACCTCGATGGCGATGGTACGCTTTTTGGCGGTATTGAACTTGAAGAGTCTGCCCACGCTGTAGCCCAGCACATAGCCGAGCGCATTATGGCAGAACACCACCGCGAGCACGAGGAAAATGAGCGAGAGCCCGTTCGTAAGGAGTTGCGGACGAACCGTCACCACGACACCGCCCACAATGCACATAAGGCCGATAACGCTTACCGCGGGCATGTTCGCCTGGATTTCCTTGAACACGCTGCGCTTGCCCAAAAAGTGGTTGCAGATGAACCCGATGGTAATCGGCGCGACCGTCACGTACAAAATATTCAGGAACATCCCCTTCGCGTTCACGTCGATGCTAGTATCGGCAAGCCACAGCACCAACAGCGGAGTCATGAGGGGCGCAAGCAGCGTCGAGACCATCGTCATGCTCACGGAATAAGTCACGTCGCCCCTGGCGAGGAAACTCATGACGTTGCTCGAGACACCGCCCGGGCAGCAACCCACGAGGATGATGCCGACGGCGAGATACGGGTCTAGCCCGAACACCTTCGTG
>CADBLC010000245.1 GCA_902795385.1 Fibrobacter succinogenes
CCACCGAGAATAGGCGCATGGTTCGGCTCGTGCTTTTCGGGATTGTTCGGGTGAGTCGCATGCGCGACATCTATCGAGAGAGCGAAAGAATCGGACAGTGTCGCCGAGATGTTCGACGGGAGCGGGAGATTTTCCAGGACAGCCTTAAGGAAGTTGCCGCCGGCACCCTCGCGCGTCTCGGAGCCCACCTCCTCGTTGTTGAAGAAGGCGGCGACCGCGATATCCTTCTCGGGCGCACCTGCAGCGACAATGGCTTCGGCAATGGCGTGGCAGCTGGTGAGGTTGTCAATCCTTCCTGAATAGACCCACTCGTTGTCCATGCCGCCAGCATTCGCGGGCTGAGCATCAAAGAACTGCACGTCGAAATCGAGCAGATCCTCGCCCGGAGCAAGTTCCTGCGCCAAGGCGTCCCTGAAGTTCTGCAGTCCGCAACCGGCAGCCTTCCACAACACTTCGAAATCGGTCTGCGGGTTCACCTTGAGCCCGTCCTGGTTCACGCCGCGGTTCAGGTGAACGGCAAGCTGGGGAATCCTGAAAAGCTTATTGCCGCGGAACGGCTTG
Organism: Fibrobacter succinogenes; assembly: GCA_902795385.1. Taxonomy (GTDB): domain Bacteria; phylum Fibrobacterota; class Fibrobacteria; order Fibrobacterales; family Fibrobacteraceae; genus Fibrobacter; species Fibrobacter succinogenes_P. The sequence goes on from CADBLC010000245.1 coordinate 562, forward strand.
GCCTCGATGCGGCCGTCCTTCTTGACAGCGAGAATACCGGCATACCCGAGATCACGGTCAAGCCAACTGGTGTAAAGCGGGCTCCCGTACACTTCGGTGTGGAGTTTCTGGACGCCAGCGGCGGTCTTGTCCGGATTGGGCGACACCTTCAGGGCGGGAAAGTCCACATGGGCGAGCGCCAACTTGAAGCGCGACTCCGCGCACAGCTTTTTCGGCATGCGGATTACCACCAGAGCAGAGTCCCTTTCCACGAAAAAGGCATCCCCGGCTCCCGTTTTCGCACAATCTTCCACTCCCAGGCGCTTGAATCCGGCACGGACCAGGGAATCGCGCAAACAGCCAACGGTATGGCAGGGTGTAACGGAATCATTCAAAAAAGCGAAAAAATCCATAATGGACCTCCAATATCCCTTAAATTAGAAAAGGAAAAGTTATTCAAAAAAGACGGCATCGCGATTATGTTTCCTTTTTTTTATATATATTTCGCAATATGAGGTTCAAGTCATTAAACAAGGTGAACTGGATGGAACTGTCAGGCCTGCTGGTCGGCGTTTTCTTCACCTTGGCCGTAGTAATCTTTGCCTTGGTGTTCTACACCAAGCTGTTTACTAGTGGTATGATCGGCGTCGAGGAGTACAAGCTCCACAGTACGTTCGAAAAGGCCATGGGCCTCCGTCCTGGTACGCGCGTCCAGATTAGCGGCGTAGATGTGGGCCAGATTTCGGAGATGAAAATCCAGAGCGACGGCGTGTTCATGGAATTTACCATCCGCAAGGAATTCCAGAACTGGATTACCGACAGCGCCGAAGTCTTTGCCATCCGTGACCAGAACCTGATTTCGGCCCGTGTCATCAATATCGACGTGCGCCGCGGCAAGGGCCGCGTTCTGCAAGAGGGTGAATTCCTCCCGGCAGGCAAGGCGCAGGACATCGAAACCGTACTTGAAACTACCAACGAACTTTTGGGACGCGTCAACGAGCTCATCGACGCCGCCGACACCCTGGTCGGGATGGCCATGGATACCGGAACCACCATCGGCGCCCTCTTTGGCTCAAGACTCCTTTACGACAACCTGAACCGCCAGCTTAACCGCCTGGACGATATCACGCTGGCCGGCAAGAACACCCTTATCAAGACGAGCAGGTTGCTCGACACGCTTAGCGAGAACGTACCGCCGATGGTCAACAAGATTGACAACATGACCACGGACCTCTCCGGGATTGTCAACGACATCAAGCCCATTCCTGGCAAGGTGGACGACCTCATGGGTAGCGTAAGCGGACTCGTGAAATCCATGGACACGACCATGGGACGCGTAGACGGCATGGTAAGCAAGCTCGGACTCATGACATCGAACATTTCGGACTTCATGGAAACGACGGAAGGCACGTTGCAGAACGCGGATGATCTGATGGAAGGCATTTCCAACATCTGGATTGTCCGCAGGAACATGCCCAGCAAGGATTCCGTACCCTTCATGGTGGAGACGCTATGGTAAAACGACTGGCCATACTCGCATTGCTTGGCCTGTCGGCTGCGGCAAGCGCCTCGGAATCCGGGACGCTCGCCGCGCGCGCGCAACGTTCCATCAACGCAGGCAAGTTCGCCAAGGCATACAACCAGCTCGAGCGCGCGCTCCTTGCTAGCCGCAAGGAAGCCGACCTGCTCTCGGAAGGCCGCGTCTTGCTCGCCATGGCGCAAATCCGCACGCAAAGCCTGGACCTGGATTTTGCCGACTCGCTCATTTCCATTGTACGCCCCGAAGTCCTCGACAGGACTACGGCCGTCAACCTTACCCGCGCCCAGGCCGCTCTGGCCAACGCCCGTGGCAACTACGCCGACGCCGCCAAGCTGTGCAGCAAGGCCGACCCGGATACCGTCAAGAAGACGGATAACGGCACCATCGCCTCGTTCTATGCGGAATGCGCCATCAGCTATGCCGGCGCACGCAAGAGCGACGAAGCCCAGGAAGCCCTCAAGATGGTCGGGAAAAAAAGCAGCAAGAAAGGCGGGTTCTACGCCTTTACCGCAGCCCAGATTGCCGACCTGGAAGGCCACAGCGGCGAAGCCGATTCGCTGTACCGCGTAGCCGAGGCAAAATCTATCGAAGGGAACAAGCCGTACACGACGGCGACCATCCTCTACAAGCGCTCGCAGCTCAAGTCCACCAAGGCCGACGAGGCCGAAGACCTCAAGCTCCGCTGCAAGAACGCCTTCGAACTGATGGGACTCCCGAACAACTCCAAGCGTTGCGCGGAATAGACTAGCCACTAGTCATTGGTCATTAGTTATTAGTTGTTTGTCGCTAGCCGTTAGTCGCTAGTTTTTTCAGACGTGTCAGCAGTTGCCGCGACCGTATCCGCCACGGTTTCTTCGACCTTCGGCGCCACCACCTTCTTGAGCGCAAGCAGGTGGTGGAAAGCATACGGTGCCGGGATCTTGCCTTCCGCAAACAAGTCAATCGTCTTCTTGACTTCGTTGTACTTGGTCGAATCGGCACCCGTCGTCACGCCCACGCCCCTGTAACCGAGCACGCGGAACGTCTTGTTGTAAAAACTGGTGCGGAATTTTTTGAAACGCGGCTGAACCACGTCGTTCAGCACCATCTCGAGTGCCGTTTCCGTCTGTTCCGCATCAAGTTCAAAGCTGCGGTACATCAGGCGGATGTGTTCCGGGATGGTCGTGTCCGGGCTATCGAAATAGGGGCGCATCACGTCGGCGGCTTCCCTCTTGTTGGGGAAAGGACCGTTCGACAGGCGCAAGGCGTAACCTACGGCAAGCCTCCATTCGCCCGGGAAGTTCTTGAGCGCACGGCGCATCACCACGAAGTCCGACGTATCGCGCGTATCGGTCGGGGTAATGCTACCGACAAAGTAATACGGCGTAAAGAACAGACTATCGAGTTCCGTACACAAGTTCGCCACATGACTCAGGTAGGCATATTCCTTACCCGTCAGGTAGCTTTCGCCCAGTTCCGTAAGTCCCTTGATCCAGAATAGTCCCGCAACCGTCGCGTCATTGCCCGCGGCAATGTACTTCACCGACGACGCCTTCGGCAAAAAGGACTCGTCGAAATTAGTGCCGGGCAGCGGCTTCGCGAAATGGAACGCGGCCGCGATGACTGCTACGGCGAGAACTAAGGGAATCAAGAAACGCATGGGCGGGCATTCCTTCGCGGGCATTCCTTCGATTACGTCTAGAAATTGCAAGCCTCAGCGAGACGTTCCAGCGCGTCGATGCAGTCGTTCGCGAAGTTCGCCGGCGTATTGTTGCGCTGCCAGGCGAAATTCAGACCGCTGCTGCTATTGAGCACATGGAACTTGCGCTTGCCACCGCCGTTCGCGATAGCCGTAAGCACCGTCTTCGCGTCACCGCCCTGGCCACCGGGCACGCCCGGAATAGAGACGCCAGGAATCAGGAACGGGATTTCGTGCTTCTTTGCCACCGTGTAGGCGGTAATCTGTTCGAGTTCTTCGGGATGCGTCGCACCGACAACGGCACCAAGGTAACCGAGGGAGCCGTCCCATTCAAAAATCTTGTCAGCAACGGAATAGAAGGCGTTCGCGATGTCGCGCGGGTCGTCACTGCGGACAACGCTCATGTCCTGGAAGTCGTGGGCGCCCTTGTTGCTGGTACGGAGCAGCACGTAAGCGCCGTTCTCGGAATTCTCGCGAATGAACGGGCCCACGGAATCGGAACCCATCCACGGACTCACCGTCACTGCGTCGGCCTTGTACACGTCGTAGGCGGCGGTAGCGTAGGCGGCGCTAGACTTGCCGATGTCACCGCGCTTGGCGTCGAGAATCACCGGGATGCCGGCACTGCGGTAAGCTTCGATGAGTTCCTGCAGCACGAGCATCGCCTGCACGCTCACGCATTCGTAGTAGGCGCTGTTCGGCTTTACCACGGCGGGAGTCACGTTACGCTTGAGAGCGCATTCCAGAATGTCGAGGTAGAAGCGCTTGATCTTTTCTTCGGCGCTGCCTTCGAGCGGGATGAGCTTAAGGACCGGGTCCATACCGAGGCACACCGGATTGCCGCACTTGGCGATCCGCTGCTCGAGACGTTCGTGGAAATTCGCCATTACTTCAGTTCCTCCTGGACCTGGGCGGCCTCGTAGCTGAGGATACCGTGGGCCACGGAAACGTTGAGCGATTCGAGTTCGCTGCTCATCGGAATCTTGACAGTTTCGTCGGCGAGCTCGATCAGGTACTGGTTGGTACCGGCGCCCTCGTTACCCACGAGGAAGGCCATCTTGCGAAGCTTGTGCTTCGGGATATCCTTGAGAGCCTGGCGGGCATGCAAGTCTGTAGCGATGATGGTATAGCCCTTGCTGCGCAGGAAGTTGATATGGTCGATCAAATCGATATCGAATTCGAAGGGAACGCGCAGGAACGTACCCGAGGAACCGCGGACCACCTTCGGGTTGAAGGGGCTCACCGTACCGCGGCCGAGCACCATGCCGTCGGAACCGAAGCCGAGGCTCGTGCGGAAAAGCGTACCCAGGTTGCCCGGATCCTGCACGGCGTCAACGAGCGTGAGCACGCTGCGGCTGGATTCGTACACGGGCTTGGTATTGGCGATGCGGCAGTACGCGATGATTCCCTGCGGGGTAACCGTCGAGGAAAGTTGCTTCATCTGTTCGGCAGAAAGCATGTGGAGCGTGATGTCCGCGTCGTTGATCTTCTCGATGAGTTCCTCGTTCTCGAAACCTTCGACAGCGTAGATGGCAATCACGATTTCGCGATGCTTGGAAACGAGTTCTTCCACAACGTGCACGCCTTCGCCAAGGAACTTGCCTTCGCGTTCGCGGCCCTTCTCGGTAGTGAGGGCCAAAAGCTTGCGGAACCAGGGCGGATTGGACACGGAGTCGGCGCTCTGTTCGGCCTGAACAGAGCGTGCTTCCAGCGTGGCCTCGTCGATATTCTCGTCGACAAGTTCGGCCTTCTGTTCGGGGCGCTGGCGGTAAACCGGCGCCTGCGCATCCCTGCCAAAACCGCGGGGTTCGCCGTCGCGACGGCCGCGACCAAAGCGGCTCCCGCGCCCACCGAAGGGCTTGTCGCCAAAACGGCGCGGGCGGCGTTCCCGGTCGAACCGGGTTTCGCCTTCGCGACGGCTGCCGTCTTCGCGGAGTCCATGGACACCGCGGGGGCGATCGCCACGGAACGGGCGTTCGCCTGCGACTCCGTCTTCACGGGCATCGTCGCGGCGGGGGCGACGTTCGTCTCTCTTTTCGCTCACTCCGAACTTGCGGTTCAAAGTCATTTTCACTGTGCGCTTCTGTTCTTCGCTCATAATTTTTCCATCAACTGTTTTGCAACGGATTCACCGTCGATTTTCAATAGTTTGTACAGGCCCGGAATATCGCCCTGCTCCACAAAATGGTCCGGAAGGCCAAAACGGAACATCTTCTTGTCCGTATAGCCCATGTCGGCCATCAATTCCATAACGGCGGAACCGTAGCCGCCGATACGGGTATTGTCTTCCAGCGTGACAATGACCTTGTGGCTGTCGAAGAGATGGCGGTAGCATTCCTCGTTCAGAGGCTTGATGATGCGCGCGTCCACGAGGGTCGGGTTGTAGCCGTTTTCCTTGAGGACCTTCGCCGTCTTCTTCAACTCGTTTGTCATGAATCCCGCTCCCAAAAGCAGGATGTCCTTGCCCTGCTCGATAACCTTCGGGCACTTCGCGTCGAAGGTGGCGGCAGGAGGGAGCAGCTCTTCGGCAAGAGCCGTTCCGCGGGGATAGCGGATAGCGACAGGGCCTTCCATATTGATGGAGGCAGTTATCATATCCCTAAGTTCGTTCTCGTCGCTGGGCGCCATAATAGTCATTCCCGGCACCGTGCGCAAGAACGACAAATCGAAGGCGCCATGGTGCGTCGGGCCATCCGACCCCACCAATCCGGCACGGTCCAGCACGAACACGACGTGCAAATTCTGTAAAGCCACATCGTGCATAATCTGGTCGTACGCGCGCTGCATGAACGACGAATAAATGGCGACTACGGGCACAGCTGTTTCGCGACAATATCCAAGCCACAGCCCGTAGGCATCGCGGCCGTAATACCGATAATCCTGTTGTCCTTCTTGGCGAGTTCAAGCAAAGTTTCGCCGAAAACGCTCGTAAGGGACGGGCACTTGCTGCCCGGCGCCAGCGGAAGCCCGCTTTCCGGGTCGAACGGTCCGCACCCGTGGAACTTGGTCGGATTTTTCTCGGCGGCATCCAAGCCACGGCCCTTCTCGGTAAGCACGTGCACAATGCACGGACCGGGCTGCGACTTCACGCGCTCGAGAATCATGATAAGTTCGTTGATATCGTGACCGTCGATCGGTCCAAAATAACGGATGCCCAGGTCTTCGAAGAACGTACCCGGCTTCACGGCGTTCTTCGCCGCCGTCTCCACCTGCAAGAAGAGGTCGCGGAAACGGCTTCCCAGGACTCCCGGGAGGCGCTTCATCACGCGGTCCAGATCGGAACGCATCTTGTTGTACATCGGGTCCGAAATCACGCGGTTCAGGTACTTGCTGAACCCGCCCACATTCGGGGCGATGCTCATCTTGTTGTCGTTCAAGATGATGGTCATGTTCTGCTTGGAGAGGCCCGCATTGTTGAGCGCCTCGTAAGCCATACCGCCGGTCATGGAGCCGTCACCGATAACGGCCACCACGTTGTTGTTGCGGCCCTGGTGGTTACGTGCAACGGCGAAACCGAGCGCCGCCGAAATAGAAGTCGTGGCATGCCCAGCGCCAAAGCAGTCGTATTCGCTCTCGTTCCTCTTGAGGAACCCGGAAATACCGCCCGGCTGGCGGAGCGTGCCGAACCGGTCGTAGCGGCCCGTCAATAGCTTGTGCACATAGGCCTGGTGGCCCACATCCCAGACAATCTTGTCTTCGGGAGCGTTAAACACGTAGTGGAGGGCCAAAGTCAGCTCGACGACACCCAAGCTAGAGGCCAAGTGGCCCCCGTGCTTTGAAACCTGCCCGATAATCGTCTCGCGGACTTGCGAGGCCAGGCGGTTCAGTTCCTCGAGGGAACAGTGCTTGATGTCCTGAGGGGACTTTACGTCTTTAAGATCCATTACTTAACCCGGGTAATGATGAATGCCGCAATCGCGCGGAGAATCTGCGTATCGTACGGAAGGGCGTCCAGCGCACGGATAGACTCTTCGTAGAGTTCCTTGGCGCGTTCCCTGGACTTCTCGAGCCCGACGATAGACGGATAGGTGGCCTTGCCCTTCTCGATGTCGGAACCGGCGTCCTTGCCCAGTTCCTCGGTCGTAGAGACGATGTCCAGGATGTCGTCGACAATCTGGAACGCAAGACCGATAGACTTGCCGTAGTTACGGATGATTTCCATGTCACCTTCGCTCGCACCGGCGAGGAGGGCGCCCACCAGCAGGGAGGCCTCGATGAGGGCCGCCGTCTTGTGGTAATGGATATAGTCGACAATCTCGAGATTGACTTCCTTGCCTTCGCACTCGATGTCCGTCATCTCGCCGCCGATCATGCCGTAGGTACCCAACAGGCGCGCCAGGACCTCGATGGCCTTCGCGTTGCCGGCACGGCCCATCAGCTCGAACGCCTGGATGCAGAGCGCATCGCCCGCCATCACCGCAGTCGCTTCGCCAAACTTCTTGTGGCTGGTCGGCTTGCCGCGGCGGAAATCGTCGTTGTCGACGCACGGGAGGTCGTCGTGAATCAGGCTGAACGTGTGGAGCATCTCGAGGGCGCTAGTCGCAAGCCATATCTTGTCGCCCTTGCCACCGAACATGTCGAACGCGGCCTTCGCGAGCCCTGGGCGCAGGCGCTTGCCTCCGGCAAACATGGAGTAGCGCATGGCCTCGTGCAGTCGGCACGGGCGGTCCGTTACAGGGGGAAGATGTTCATCAAATTTTGCTTCCGCTTCCTTGGCGACGCGGGAGAGATAATCCTGTGCAGCAGATGATAATTTTTCAATGGAGTCCATACACACCAAAGATACTTAATTCAGAGTGTCCTTGGAGGGCGATTCCGCTAGAAAAGCGCGCCGTAGAGCCGAATATCGTCCAGGAAGAATTCGGTTCCACCCCTCACGAACACGTGCATCTGGTGGACGTGATCCTTGATGGATTCCCACGACGAAGCGCAGTTCGCGACATCCTGTGCGTTGAAGCACAAGTCGTTCGGTTTCATCACGAACTTGACCCATTTAGACGAGCTCATGTCCATCCATCCGCTCGCAGCCTTTTCGGCGGAGCCGAACATTTCGGAATAGGGATCCCACCTTTCAAAAGCCACGCGTACCTGACCCTTACCCTTCGCCCAGAACGAGATAGAATCCAGTTCGGAGAAGTTCCACGACGAATCGGTAGCAAAGGTCGTTCCGACCAACGCCCACGCATTGTCGTCGGCAGCCAGCATGTACTTGCCGTAGAACACGCCGCCATGCACGGAATCCTTTGCGCCGGCCTTTGTCACGCGCAGCGACGGATACGTTGCATCGGAGCTCTTGCCCGAAATAGTCTTGCCATCGTAGGTAATGGAAGAACCCATCTTGTCGGCACTGAAGTACCAGTCACCAAGCAAGGTATCGCCCTCAAAGTCGCTCAGGACCATGACCGGGGAATAGAATTCCGTGAGTCTCGGGTTCAGCAACACCTTCTCGGTCACATAAACGCTATCGAACGCCTGCTTCTCGAAATAGAGTTCAAGCGTATCCCCGGCAGGCAACAGCGGCAGCGAGAACTTGCCCGTACCATCCGTCTTGACGAGGACATCCAGGCCCTTCACGCCGACCCATGCATACTTAGCGAACGTGTTGAGCGTAACCTTGCTCTGCATGTTGGACATGGGCGTGAGTTCCACGGTATCGAGCTTCGCGATATCGCTGGCCTTCATAATCTTGGAGAACCCGTATCCGGACTGGACAACCGTCAGGCGGACCTCGCCGGAATCGGGAGCCTCGAACGCGACCACACCGGCAGAATCCGCATAGTAGTCGGCGACAACGGCGGAATATTCCACAAGCGGCGTTGTGACGCGGAAGTCGACCGGGCGCATGGCCATCATGGCGAACTTGGCCGGTTTTCCTTCGACAACGGCGATAAAGCGGGACAAACCGTCATCTTTTTCGAGCAGGTCTACAAATTCGGTTTCGTAAGCGACCGGCTTCACGGCGACCGTGTTGAACGCCGAGTCGGCACCATTACGTACAAA
>CADBLC010000246.1 GCA_902795385.1 Fibrobacter succinogenes
TTTTATACAATCGCGCATTTGTTTTATGAAACGCAAAAAATATTAAGTGGCTAAATAAAAGTGTTGAAATTTGCTTAAAAACGCCAAATTTGTTTTTTAGGAAATATTGCATGGGGTTCTACGATAATCTATTTTATTGTCATGATGAAATCGGTTGTCGAATACAAGGACTATCGCCAGTATATCCTGGACTACTACGGCGAACGTAAGCGTAGTTCCGCGTTTACCTGGCGCGAATTTGCGAGGCTCGCCGGCTTTGCCTCGGGGTCGTACTTGAAGCTTGTTTGTGACGGCAAGACCCGCCTATTGGAAGAGGGGGCCAAGAAGACGGCGCTTGCCATGGGGTTGCTCGGCTTCGAGTACGACTATTTTGTCTTGATGGTGCGTTACGAAAACGCGAAGACGGAGCGCGAAAAGAAGAAATGTTTTGAGGAGATGCGTGCGCTGAGCGAAGCCCACCATGTGAAAATCCTGGGCAGCGACCTGTACACCTTCTACGAGACATGGAAACATTCCGTGGTGCGCGAGCTGGCGGTTGCCATGCCGGGTGCGAAACCACACGAGATTGCGAAGGTATGCCGCCCAGCGATTTCGGCGGCCGACGTGAGCGCGAGTCTCAGCTTTCTTACGAAGGCGGGGCTATTGACGCGCGACATCAAGGGCAATTACCACCAGACGAACCGCTCGCTTACAACGGGCCGTCTGAACGTGGTCGCGGTCGCTGTGCATTCCCTGCTGCGCCAGATGGGCGAGTTTGCGCTCGAGGCGCTTGACAAGCTACCGATTTCGGAGAGGCATTTCAGCGGGATTACCATGGGCGTGACCGCCGAAAGCTACGCGAAGGTCGTGGAGGAACTTGCGAAATGCCGCCGCCGGATTGTGGCTATCGTGTCGAAGGACAAGGAACTGGAAAAGGTCTGCCGCTTGAACATGCAGCTTTTCCCGCTTACGGAAAACATTAACAAAGGCTCGGACGGGTCGGGGAAAGGAGAGTAGGATATGGTTATAGGTAATGGAATGAATATGGCAAAGTGGATTTTGCCGACTCTTGCATTGGGGGCAATGCTTTGCGCCTGTTTCGAGAGCGGCAAGGATGTTGCGGGTACGAGCGAAGAGAGCGAAGGCATCATTGCGCTTGAGGGCAAGATGATTTCGGGTGTGGCACAGAAGGGCCCGCTTGTAAAGGGTTCCTCCGTTATTTTGAGGGAGACGTCGGCAGACGGAAAACTCGAACCCACGGGAAGGAAATTCGAAACCACAACCATTGACGATAAGGGCCGTTTCGGAATAGACTCGGTGGAACTTGAAAGCCCGTATGTTCTTTTGTCTGCCGAAGGCTACTATACCCGTGAAGCAGATGGAGAACGTTCGAGATGCCCTATGCGGCTCGATGCTGTCACTAGCTTGGAAAATCGCAAAGTCTCGAACATCAATCTCTTGACCCATTTTGAGTACAAGAGAGTCTTGAACCTGGTGAAATCCGGCAAGGCTTTCGCGGAGGCCAAGAAGCAGGCGGCTACGGAAGTCCTTGGCGCATTCGGAGTTTCGGTCAAGGTGGATGCTGCAGAAAACTTGAATATTTACAGCACGACGGATGGTGACAGGACCCTCTACAATCTAAGTAAGTTCATCGATGGCCGAGCACAGTGGAGAGACAATGAGAGCGGAAATAATCTAGACTGTTCTAAGTTGCAAAAGTATATTGATGGCTTTGCCGAAGATTATGCTGACGATGGTAAACTGAGTGATTCCATTATGTCGAATCTTGCAGGAAGTGTTTATGATTACTTCGATGGTTGTTGCAAACTCCTTGAAGGTGAGACTGACCAAGAATATCAATTCAGAAAGTTGTTGTTTATGAATTACATGGGTGTTGAAAATTGTACAGAAAGTCTTTGGGGCGAGTATAGGAAATTTGAGAGGCCTATCGAATTTTTTGGGAAATTCAACTGGGAAATTCTAGATTCCGGTTATCTTCTTTGTGACGGATATAAATGGACAATAAGGACAACGGGATATATTGATTCTCTCAAGATGAAGATTGACCATGAATCGGGAACGATGACGGATCCGCGAGATGGGAAGGTGTACAAGACGGTTGGCTTTGAGTTCGACGGAATAAAATATGAATGGATGGCGGAAGACCTCCTGTACAAAGCGCCTTCTGGACTTTACAGCTGGACGACGGCCTTGCAAATTGACAAAAAGTACATGACGAAGACTCCCGAAGAAGGTGTAATTGATTCGGTACATCAAGGTGTCTGTCCCGACGGTTGGCATGTGGCCAATTCCAAGGAATGGGCGGATCTGGTAGGTTATGTTCGTTATGGAACTAATCTGCTAAATGAAAGATGGAGGCAATATGGTGTATTCTATGATAAGTTTGATTTCAATCTTAAAGCGCCGACTGGAGAGAAATCTGTAGAAATCTTTTATCACACGTATGCACATAAATCCTATTTTGTTGAAAATCTTGAAGATAAAATAAGTGAGTTTGGAAAGTATTACGAAGGCACTAATGAAGAATGGGCCCTGGATCTTGTTGTCAGATATCGTAACATTAAAAAGGATAACGTGGCCTATGGAATTTCTGCAGATGGTGCGGGGAATGCTTGGGTTAAGCCGCTTGAATCGGCCTTTGTCCGCTGCGTAAAGAACTAAATCTTAAATAGGGTAGGAGGAATGCCCCGCCAGCGATGGCGGGGTATTTTCGTATTCTGGGGCATGTCCTCTGGGGCATGTTCTCAGAACATAGTGCTATGTTCCAAAATGCTTAATTTTTAAGAATTTAGCCAAAAGTGGTAAAATTTGCTTAAAAACGCCATGTTTATGTCCTAAAATTATGGAAAGTAGGTATATTTGTACCTATGAAGGAAATCGTTGAATACACGGATTACCGCAAGTATATCCGGGACTACTACGAAGAACGCAAGCGCAGTTCCGTATTCTCGTGGCAGAAGTTTGCCCAGGATGCCGGATTCTCGTCGGCGGTGTTCCTGAAGTATGTTTGTGAGGGAAAGAAGAACCTGAGCGTCGGTTCCGCGGGCTCTGTCGCGAGCGCCATGGGACTTGCCGGTTACGAACAGACTTACTTTGTGCTGATGGTCTCGTATGCGCACGCGAAAAGCGACAAGGCGAAGCGTGCCGCTTTCGAGGAACGCTGTGCGCTCGCGAAGGCGCACAAGATG
>CADBLC010000247.1 GCA_902795385.1 Fibrobacter succinogenes
CGGGGTGCGGGCGGCCTTGATGGCGTTGCCTTCGACCTTATCGGTGATGCCAAAACCGTCCATCACGATGGTGACGACGGGTCCCTTGATACCGGGGAAATTGGAAAGTTTCTTGAGCATGGTTTACTCCGTTTTAATGTTTACGGCGCAAAGATAGAATTTTGCTATTCCCATGCCAAGATAGAAATAAGAAAAGGGCCCCGACGGGGCCCTCTTGAAATCCGTATTTGCAGGATTACTGCGCTGCTCTCCAGACGCGGAAGGTCAGGTTGAAGTCCTTGTTGTTGGTTTCCGTGGCTTCAAGGAGCACGAAGGCGAAGAATCCGCTCGCGGTCGCCTCGTTGTAGAACGGGGTCTTCACGACGTACACGTTAGCTTCGTTTTCGATAATCTTGCTGATGCTCGTACCTGCAATTTCCCTGAACTTGAAGTCGGTATTGTAGGTGGGGAGACCGCCCTTGTTGTCTTCGGGGTAGTAGTCCTTGCTCCAGTCGTCGCTGTAGTTGCCGTCGTCACCGTTGGTAATCGGGGAGAACGTCGAACCGTTGCCGCTGGTGATATTGACGTCGCCATTGCCGTCCTTGGCCACGACGATGTCTGCGACCGGGTTGGCTGCTGCGGTGCAGCTTGCGAGGTCAAGACCGTTGCTTCCGTTGGTTGCCATCTCCACATCGCAGGTGGTCATGATGATGCCGACCGGTGCTGCAGACGAAGAGGAAGGAATCAAAGCCTGGCAGTAAGATTCAGGACGGGTGAAGGTTGCCGAGGCGGTCATGGGGAAGTTCTTTTCGCCGTCCGTCGCGTTGACGGAGATGTCGACGTGGAAGGAACCGCACTCAGATCCGAAGGCCGGGTCCGTGAGGCTCACGTTCGCCTGCAGGGAGGCGACGTTGATCACGCCCTGGAACGGGAAAGCGATGGCAGCCGTGTTGTATACGACCGGGACTCCCGATATGGTGCCCTTGGTGTCGTTCACGACCTGGAAGGAAATCTTGTTGAACACGATCTGGTCGGCGTTCTTGGATGCGTTCGTGTCGAGCTTGAGGCTGAAGGAACCGGTAAGGAACACGGCTTCGCCGACGACGTTCGAACCGACACCGTTTACGCCAATCACGTCGAATTCGGTGTTTTGAGGCGGTTTGTACGGTTCGCCCTGGGAGGCGGACGAGGGAGTCGGGGTCGGGTCAGCGTTGCTGCCGGAATCGCCACCGCATGCCACGAGGCCGAAAGTGAAAACGGCAACAGCCGAACCGAGGAGAATCTGCTTAAAGTTCATGAGTATACCTCTAGTATTTATTTCCCTTGAAAATACACAAAAAAAAGCAAAAACGAACACTTAGATTTCGTAAAAATCAATAAAAAAACAAAAAATAGGGCTAAAAAGCCGCTTTTTGTCCAAAATCCCCCTGTAGGCGTTCGGCAAGGCGGGTAAAACGCCGGAATTTACGACTATTCGGGGGCCGAAAGTATCCAGACATGCCCCTTGGCACGGGTAATGGCGGTGTAGACAAGGTTCCTCTGGAGCATCATGTAGTGGCTCGAGTCGAGGATGACGATGACGGCCGGGTACTCGCTGCCCTGGCTCTTGTGGATGGTCGACGCGTAGGCGAGGGTAAGCTGATCGACTTCGTCGCCCTCGTATTCCACGGTCTTGTCGTCGTAGAATATGGTCACCTTTTCCGAATCCTTTGCCACCTTGAAGATTATGCCCACGTCGCCGTTGAAGACGTTCTTGTCGTAGTTGTTCTTTATCTGCATCACGCGGTCGCCGTCACTCCAGGCTACCCCCCTGATGCTGTGGCGCGGAATGCCCGGGTTCATCAGCCCTTGCAGGTACGTGTTCAACTCGAATACGCCGAGCGGGCCCTTGCGCATGGGGGTGAGGATTTGCAGTTCCGTCTTCTGGTCAATGGAAATCTTGCTGCGGATGCCGGTAGCAAGCAGCCCTGCAAGAATCGCCTTAGCCTGTTCCGGTTCCTCGAACGGGATAAAGTGGAAGTTCGGCCCCTCGATAGGCGAAGGGAGTATGCCCTGGTTGATCTTGGCGGCCTTCTCGGCGATGTCGTTGTCGCCCGATTGGCGGAAGATGTGCATGAGGCGGGTCGTGGGGATTCCCGGGCAGCGGATGAGGTCGTTCAATACATTGCCTGGGCCCACGCTTGGCAATTGGTCGGCGTCACCGACGAACACGATGCGCGTGCGGTAAGGGATTGCCGCAAGGAGTGCCGCGGCAAGCAGGGTGTCGACCATGCTGAACTCGTCGACGATGAGCAAATCGCAGTGGAGCTGGTTCTCGGCGTTGAACGAGAACTTCCCCGTGATGGGGTCCATCTCGAGCATGCGGTGGATGGTGCGTGCGGGAATGCCGCAGAGGTCGCCCATGCGCTTGGCGGCGCGGCCCGTGGGGGCGGCGAGGAATACGCTCTCGTCCATTTTTTGCGCGAGGTGGAGGATGCCCTTGAGGATGGTCGTCTTGCCCGTTCCGGGACCGCCTGTGATGATGGAAACGCGGTGCGCGAGCGCCATCTCGATGGCCTGGCGCTGGATGGGGTCGAAGGCGAACTTGTGGTTATGTTCCCAGCTTATGAGGTCGCGCTCGAAGCCTTTTGTGGGGAGGGCGTTTGCCTGCAGGCGGTAGCGGATGCTGTCTGCAATGCTCTGTTCGGCACGGAAGAGCGGCGGGTAGAAACAGTCGTCATCAACTCGGCGGATACGTTCCACGCGGCAAAGCGTTTCGAACTGTTCCAGGAGCGCGTTGATGGCATCGTCGTCTTCCATGGGAATGCGCAGGTTGCGGATGGTCTTTTCGAGCAAGATGTTCTTTGGCAGGTAGACGTGTCCTTCGCTAAAGCTCGATTCCTGCAGCACGTACATGATGGCTGCCTGGAGACGCACGGGACTGTCTTTCGCGATGCCGACCTTCATCGCGATTTCGTCGGCTTTCAAGAAACCGATGCCCCAGACTTCTTCGCAGAGTATATAAGGGTTCTCGGTAATCTTTGCGATGGTGTCTTCGGCGTACTGGTTCCACAGACGCCTTGCGACGCTGCCTGCGATGCCGTGGTTGCCCAGGAACAGCATTGTCTCGCGGCTACGGCGGTTCAATTGCCAGGCGGCGAGAAAATTCTCGACCTTCTTGGCGGTAAAGCCCTTGATTTTTGCCTTGCGGAAAAGGTCGGGATGGTTGTCGAGGATGTCGGCGGTGTCTTCGCCGAACACCTTCACTATGGCCTCGGCTGTTTTTTGGCCGATTCCCTTGAAGAGTCCCGAGGCGAGATATTCGGTAATGTTGTTGTTCTTGGGAGCGACAATCTCGAAACCGGTACACTTGAACTGCTTGCCGTATTTGGGGTGGTTGCCCCATTCGCCTTCCATCTTGAGCGTCTCGCCGGCCCTTAAATCGGGAAAAGTCCCCGTCACCACGACGGGGGCTCTTTCGCCTTCCACGTTTACCCGGAATACGGAGAAGCCGCTGTCTGGGCTGTGGAAGGTGACGCTCTTGATGGTACCTTCAAGCTGCATTCGGGAGGATTCGATTCCTTAGTCCGGCTTGTAGTTGTGCCTTTCGTCGATGGAACTGTCCCACTTGTCGGCATCGAAGTTCTTGTTCGAGTAGAGAGTCTTGCCGCGGCGGCAAAGGAGGGCGCCGAGGATGACTGCGTTCTCGAGGGCGAGCACGAGGGCGGTCTTGTAGTCGAGACCGAATCCGAGGGGAGCTCCCTTCAGGTTCTCGGGGCTAACCCAGAAAATGTAGTCGAAGCAGATGAACGCCATGAACATGCACGGGAAGAGCGTAATCCAGAAGTTCTTGCCCTTGCTGCGGAGGTAGACGGTTGCCACGCACAGACTGCAAACGGCCATCAATTGGTTGCTCCAGCTGAAGTAGTTCCACAGGATGTTGAATCCCTGCGGGTTCAGGTTGCTCCAGAAGATAATCACAAGGCAGATGGCGAACATCGGGACGGTCAGGAGCAGGCGCTTCTTGGGGTCGGTCTGGTCGATGCCGAAGAGTTCCGAAATCGTGAGGCGGAGGCTGCGGAGGCTCGTGTCGCCGCTAGTAATCGCGAGGATGATGACGCCCACCACGACGAGGATGGAAATCGGGGCGAACGGGATGACGGTGGAGACGAGGACGCTCAACACCTTCACGCCGCCGGCTGCCATGAGCTCGGGTTGCATGTGGTAGATGAACATGCCGCCCGCGGCCCAGATCATGCCGATGAGGCCTTCGATAATCATCATGCCGTAGAATGTCTGGCGACCGGTCTTTTCAGTGACTTCGGTGCGGGCCACGAGCGGGCTCTGCGTGCTGTGGAAACCGCTGATGATGCCGCAGGCAATAGTGACGAAGAGCATCGGGATAATGGGCTGGTGGCCCGGATGCTGCGAGAAGTTCGAGGCGATATCGCACAGGTTGAATTCGTCAAGCACGTTCAGGTGCGGGGCGATGCCTATCATGATGCCGAGGGAGGCGAGGATGAGCATGCCGCCGAAAATCGGGTAGATGCGTGCGACCGATAATCTTGTCGATGGGGAAGAAGGTGCTCGCGAAGTAGTAGGCGAAAATCACGCCGACTGCAATCCAGAAGAGCGTGGGCGATACTGCGCTGCCCGCAATGATGGGTGTATTGATGAGCTGTGCCGGCGTGTTGGTGAACACGGCGCCCACGAGGATGAGCGCGACCGAGATGAGTCCCATCACCAGCTTGGACGGACCCTTGCCCAGGAACTTGCGCGAGAGGGCGGGAACGTTGTAGCCGTTGTTGCGCATGCTGATCATGCCACTGAAGTAGTCGTGCACCGC
>CADBLC010000248.1 GCA_902795385.1 Fibrobacter succinogenes
TAAAGTTACGCCTAAAAGGAATGAGCCCGGTACAATACCGGACTCATAATGCTGTTTTATCCTAACTTTAAACTGTCCAACTTTTTGGGTTCAGTTCACAAAAGCCGGGGTTTCCTTTTTCCATTGAACAATGATATAACAAGAAACCCCCGGCTATAAAAGCCGGGGTTTCCTTTTTCCATACAACAATTCCCATATGGAGTTATTTCTTGATATACTTGTCAAAGACGGCCAGGAGTTCCGGGTACCACTTGCCGGCCCACTTGTCGTACGCCTCAAAGCCGCCAACACCGACAAATCCCCAGTAGTGCCACGACATGCCGTACTTCTCGGCCTCGGCAATCACCGCGTCGGTCCACTTGGCGCGCAGTTCGTCTGACACCCCGTTACCGCCACAGCTGGAGCCGCTCTGGCCCGACACGCCGAACTCGCCCACGTTCATCGGGATGTATCCGCCGTTCACGTCCGGGAACGCCTCCATGACACTCTGCACGTAATCGCTAAAATGCGACGTGACAACGGACGAAGTCCAGCCGCTCAACGAATTGTTACAATCGTAGCCGTGGCCCTGGTGCGTAATGGTATACGGTTCGTAGTAGTGTCCGCTCACGATGACATTGCCGTCATCGGGCATCGTCAGGTTCTTGATTTGCGCGAACTTGGAATAACCATTGGATTCGAACATGATGGTCTTGCCCGGAGCGTTCTCGCGGATGACCTTGTACGCGGACGTCATGATGTCGTTGAGCTGTTCCATGTCCATGTCGTGCGGTTCGTTGAAGATTTCCAAGACCAGCAGGCTGTCGGGATAGCAGTCGAGTTCCTTGGCCACCTGCGCCCAAATGCCCAGCATGCGGGCCTTTTCCTTGTCGTAGTTGTCCTTGGACTTCTTGTAGTTCGTAGCGGCGTAGTTCATTTCCATGTAATGGTGGATATTGACAATCACGGCAAGCCCCTGCGCAATGGCTAGGTCGATATCGGCCTTGACTCCTGAGAGGCGCCCAGCATCGAGCGTATAGGGTTCACTGCGCCCGGCATCGGCAGGCCAGCGGACAGGCAGACGGATAGAGTTGAATCCCGCGTCTTTCACAATCTTGAAATAGCCATCCTCGATGCAGTTGTTCCAGCCGCAATCAGCGGTGGCTCCCGAACCTCCGGCAGATTCCCAAGCATTCCCGAGGTTGAGCCCACGACCAAGGCGCTGATTCATCTTGCGGCCCTTGCTGTAATCAATCGGGGTACGTGCCAACTTTTTCCACGTCTTGGAACTACAGACAAAATAAGCTGAATTATACTGCACGACAGACGAATTGTTCTCGGCAGTGCAGGCTCCCTTGGCATCGGCCACGGCCTTGCTTTCGAGTTCGGCTTCCGTAGCAAGGCGCCAGATGTCCTTATGGCAGATATAGCTGTCCGAATTGGAATCTTCCTTGATGGTCCCTGCCGACTTGTCGTCACATTCGCCGAACACCTTGGAGAGTTCCATGCTCTTGACAAGCGCTTCGGACATCACGAGCCAGCCCTTGTTGCCGCACTTGAAATACCTCTCGTAGTTCTTGCTTTTCTTGTTCGTATTCTGCTTTATCACACCATCCGTACTGTCGGTGCATGAGCCAATGCCGTACTCCTGCGCCCAGAATTCCATCACGGCGGATTCGAAGCTTTCTACGGCACCCACGCCCAGGCGTGTCGCGAGGATGTTGGCGAGATAGTCTACCGACATGACGTACGCCTCGTCGGCCAGGGCGGCCTTCAGAGAATCGCTGTCCCACTTGCCATCGGAGCCGATGTCACCGGAAATGGATGCCAGCAAGGACGAGATTTGTTCGCCATTGCGCTCGCCCAGCAAGATGCTAGTCACCGCCAAAAGATTCCTGGCAGCGGTACCCGACGAACCGAGGGAGATGTCCTCGAAACGCGAGGTATCGGCAGCCATGTGGAACGCGACAAGGATTTCTGACTCGGCGTTTTTCTTCGCATCGGCGAAGGATTTGCCCTCCTCAGTAACAAGGTGGTTCACGCGGGCATATTCCAGATGCGTCAAGATGTTCACGTTTGCCGTGGTGCGGCCCGTGAGGTTCGTGTAGGCGTTCAGCTTCAAGCTCGACGCGGTGTCGTTACTGGCATAATGGTAAAAACGTCCGGATGCCTCGAGGCTCGCGTAGGCGGATCCGAGAGTCTCCGAGAAGGCGAAATCACCGCGATTCGACGCGACCGTCGTCTTGAGCGGCTCGCCGGAAGCCTTAAGCGTCGACGGGTCCACCGCGGTCATGGAAACGGAGGCGCCAGCGAGGAACGGACCCGCCTCGGCAAAGCCCATATTCACCGGAGCGCCGGAACCGTCCGGCTTTTTCCCGTCGGACTTGTCTCCAGAGCCATCGCCAGACTTGTCCCCGGACTTATCCTCGGTTTTGCCACCGCCTTCCCCGCCATCTGCAGGAGTCCCGTCCGGTATATCGTCCGGCAATTCCTCGCCTATCACCTCGGTGGTCGTTTTCGTCGATGAATCGTCAGAACAACCCCAGAAGGCCAAGGGAATAAGCGCTGCAACAATTACAGAAAAGGCTTTTTTCATGGTTCACCCCGTTATTTTTCATTAAAATAGATTTTGTGGGCCGCAAGCGTTGCCAAAGGCCAAGGCAAAAGCGTTTACGCCTGTAACCCATATTGAATGCGGGATTTATTTTTCTATATTTGTGCCCGCAATAAATCGCCAAAAACAATCCCGATGGATTCTATCGGGCCTTCGGCCCTCCAGAATGACAGCGGGAATAAAAAGAGACAAAATCATGGGAAAATCACTCTATCAGAAGATTTTTGAAAGCCACACGGTAGCAAAGCTCCCGAGCGGCCAGTGCCAGCTCTTTATCGGGCTCCACCTCTGCCACGAAGTCACGAGCCCGCAGGCTTTTGCGCAGCTCCGCGAAGAAGGCCAGAAGGTGCTGTTCCCGGAACGCACTTTCGCCACGGTCGACCACATTATCCCGACCACCTTCCCGGAACGCAACCGCCCGCTCCAGGACGGCATTTCCGAAGAGATGTTCTCCCACATTGAAAACAACACCAAGAACAACGGCATCAAGTTCTTTGGCCCCGCTACCGCCGAACAGGGCGTGATCCACATCGTGGGCCCCGAAGAAGGCGTGACCCAGCCGGGCATGACACGGCAACGCACGGTGCCTTCGGTGCTATCGCATTCGGTATCGGAACAAGCCAGGTGGCCGACGTTCTCGCTACCCAGACGCTCGCCATGAGCCCGCTCAAGACTCGCCGCATCAAGTTCACCGGCAAGCTCAAGCCTGGTGTGACCGCCAAGGACGTTGCCCTCGCCTACATCGCCAAGCTCGGCGTGAACGGTGGCGTTGGCTACGCTTACGAATTTGCCGGTCCGGTCATCAAAGAAATGGGCATGGAAGGCCGTATGACGGTCTGCAACATGGCTATCGAAGGCGGCGCCCGCGTCGGTTACTGCAACCCCGACGAAAAGACTTTCGAATACCTCAAGGGCCGTCCGTACGCCCCGAAGGCCGACAAGTGGGACGAGGCCGTTGCTTACTGGAAGTCCGTGGCTACCGACGCCGACGCCCAGTTTGACGACGAAGTCGAAATCAACTGCGACAACCTCGAACCGATGGTCACCTGGGGTATCACTCCGGCCCAGGCCATTCCGCTGAACGGAAACATGCCGAAGATTAGCGAATTCGAAGGCAGCGAAAAGAAGGTCATCTCCGAAGCTTATGAATACATGGGCTGGGAAGAAGGTTCCAAGATGATTGGCCGCCCCATCGACATCGCCTTCGTGGGTAGCTGCACCAACGGCCGCCTCAGCGACTTGCAGGCCGCCGCCGAAATCATCAAGGGCCACAAGGTCGCCCCGACTGTGAAGATGTGGGTCGTTCCGGGCTCCATGAAGATCAAGGTGGAAGCCGAAGCTCTCGGTCTCGACAAGATTTTCAAGGAAGCCGGTGCCGAATGGCGCGAAGCAGGCTGCTCGCTCTGCCTCGCCATGAACCCGGACAAGCTCAAGGGCCGCCAGGTGAGCGCAAGCTCCAGCAACCGTAACTTCAAGGGCCGTCAGGGCAGCCCCTCGGGCCGCACCATCCTCATGAGCCCCGCCATGGTGGCCGCCGCCGCCATCGAAGGCTGT
>CADBLC010000249.1:0-3145 GCA_902795385.1 Fibrobacter succinogenes
GGTCCTTGCGCTTGTACACCTGCGCAAGGGTGCTCTCGATAAACGCAGAGGATGCCCCAAGCACGGCAAAGAGCCACATCCAGAACGCGGCCCCCGCACCGCCCAGGCAAATGGCGGTAGACACGCCCACAATGTTGCCCGTCCCCACGCGCGACGCGGTAGAAACAAACAGTGCCTGCATCGACGACACGCCGCCGTGCTCGTGCGGCTTTTCCATAACGGCCTTGCACGCCTCCTTAAGCAGGCGAATCTGCACGAACCTGGTGCGAAAACTGAAGTAGAGCCCGGCCACGCCCAGCAATACCATAAGAATCGGGTAATAGAGCACGCTGTCGAGCGTGTCCAGAACGTTCATTATCATGTCTACCTCGTTACGTCGGGGTTGTTACGCCTTGGGCGCTTCGCCTTTGGGTTGTTCGTCCTTGGGCTTCTCGTCCTTAGGCTGCTCGCCACTCGGTTGTTCGCCATCGCCTTCGGTACGCTTGAGCACAGTGCGGTGTTTGTACAGTTCGTCCGAAATGTGGCAGAACGCCTCCACGATGGTGGGGTCAAAATGCTGGCCCGCACCTTCGGTAATAATCGCCATGGCCTTCTCGTAGGGGAAGGGCTTCTTGTACACGCGCTCGGCCACCAGGGCGTCGAACACGTCGGCAACGGCCATGATTCGGGCCGACAAGGGAATCGCCTCGCCCCTTATACCGGTGGGGTAACCCGTGCCGTTCCACTTCTCGTGGTGGAAGTGGGCCATCTCGATGGATTCCTTCAGGTAGTTGTCGTCCATCGTGCCGTGCTCGTTGGCATTCATCTCGATCTTCGTCAAAATCTTCATGCCTTCGGTGGTATGGCTCTTCATGATGTCGAACTCTTCGTTCGTGAGCTTGCCCGGCTTGTTCAGAATCAGGTCGGACACGGCCACCTTGCCAATGTCGTGCAACGGCGCGGAGCGCTTGAGCTTTTCGATGTAGGCGTCGGTCAATATTTCCTTGAACTTGCCTTCCTTCTGCAGCTCCCTTGCAATCGCTTCCACGTAGAACGCGGTCTTCTTGATGTGGTCGCCGGTACTCACGTCCCTCGCTTCCACCATCTCAGCGAAGTTCACGATGATTTCATCTTGCAGGCTGCCGATTCGCTTGAGCGCCTGTTCCAGTTTTATAATGAAGTCGACCGAGTCCTCGCACGTTTTTGTTAACGCCTTGTACAGGTACTCGATTTCGTCCATGGTCTTCACGTCGAGGCCCCAGAGTTCGTGCAGGCTGTCCACGCGGCCCTGTTCCAAGCCGTAGGCGAAGTGGATGGTCGCCGAGGCCATGTTGTTCACGGGGTGAACGATGTTCCTGTTCACAATCTCGAGCACAAGGCTCATGATGATGATGGAGAGGCCGAAGAACATCGAGAGAAGCTTGATAAAGAACTTCGCCTGGTCATAGATGATTTCACCCATCGAAATATCCGCGGCAATGTAGGCGACCGTCTTGCCCGAGGTGTTCTTCAAGGGCCTGTACACGGTCAATAGCCATCCATACTGGTCATCGCTGATAATGGGGTCAATTTCTTCACCCGCCATGAGCTTGTGAAGAACAGGTTTGAACGACGGGTCGAACGGAATGATTTCACCGGGCTGGCTCGGGGCTTCGCCCTCTTCGCTCTCGAGGTCGAACACCACGTGGCACCCGTCATCCAGAATCTTGTACACGTACAGGTATGTCGTTTGCGGGAAGCTCTCCTTGATGCTGCGGAGCTTGTGTTCCACATCCAGGTAGTCGCTGGAACTCTTGCCCACCGTAATGAACTCGTCTACCCTATCGCCATCAATCACCACCGACCCGGCCTTGGTCACGCCCTCCGCGATATCCATAAACTTGCCTATGGACACCTGGCGGTACAGCAGGAACCCGGTAATGCTTGCAAGCGCACCCAGCAAGATTTCCGCAATCACGACCATGATTACGACCTTGCGGAGCAGGGAGAGCTTGACAAGCTTTTTGCCGCGAAGCTTCAAGGTTTCGGACTGGTTCGGGTCGTAAAGGAACACGTAGTTTATGTGGTGCTTGAGATGCATGGGTATCTTGTGGTACACGAGCACCGCAACAATAACGACTATCGCCTTGTCCAAAATATCGATAATGAAGTCGGCGGAAAGCTGCGAGACGAACTTGGGGAATCCGAAGGTCTCGTAAAGGGCTATCGAGAACGGGGCCGAGATGCCCTCGCCAAAATCGTAGCCGTACAAGAAGTACGTAAGCACGGAACCGAGGGCACCGCCAAGCAACGCGAACACCACGATGGCAATTCCGATTTTAGGGATGCTGCGGAAGAACCCCTTCTGCTGAAGGATTGTCGCCGCAACGCCAATAAGGATGCTGATGATGCCGTAGTAGAGCGTGGTGAGGTCGGAAATACCATTGAACGCATTGGAGCAAAAGCCCGCGATAACAGCCGGCAATGTGCCACCGAGCATGGCCGCGAGGATGGTGCCGAGGCAGTCGAAAAAAACGGGGACATGACAAGCGAGAACAATCTTGGAGGGAATTATGTTTATAAGGAATGCCGCGAAAATCAACCCTACGGCATACAGTATTTTCTCGCGTCTAGTCATTAGCGTTCTTTTCATACAGAACCTCTAGAAATCATCCTTTCATCCGACACAATATATAATTTATCATGAATTTAGAAGAAAAATAACAACTTTTCAATTATATCCTAAAAAATTACATACCATCTGCCCTTTTTAATCAAAAAAAAGCCCCCGACAGAGCCAGGGGAGTCTTTTTGGAGCACAGACCTTTCTGCGAAAAAGCCTATTCGGCGAACAGGGCAGTAGAGAGGTAGCGGTCGCCGGTATCCGGGAGGAGTGCCACGATGGTCTTTCCCTTGTTCTCGGGGCGCTTCGCGAGTTCCTTGGCAGCCCAGAGGGCGGCACCGGAAGAAATACCCACGAGCACGCCTTCCTTCTTGCCGATTTCGCGACCAGCTTCGAAAGCGGCCTCGTTCTCGACAGCGATGATTTCGTCGTAGACCTTGGTGTTCAGCGTGTCGGGCACGAAACCTGCACCGATACCCTGGATCTTGTGGGAGCCCGCAGTACCCTTGGAAAGCACCGGAGAGCTTGCCGGTTCAACAGCCACGACCTTCACGTTCGGGTTCT
>CADBLC010000249.1:3161-6783 GCA_902795385.1 Fibrobacter succinogenes
GTACCGCCCGTGCCGACACCGGCCACGAAGATGTCCACCTTGCCATCGGTATCTTCCCAGATTTCGGGACCCGTGGTAGCCTTGTGGGCGGCCGGGTTGGCAGGGTTCACGAACTGGCCCGGAATGAAGCTGTTCGGGATTTCCTTCGCGAGTTCGTCAGCCTTGGCGATAGCGCCCTTCATGCCCTTCGCGCCTTCGGTGAGCACGAGTTCGGCACCGTAGGCCTTCATCAGCTGGCGGCGTTCCACGCTCATGGTCTCGGGCATCACGATGATGATGCGGTAACCGCGTGCGGCGGCAACGGAAGCAAGGCCAATGCCGGTGTTACCGGAAGTCGGCTCGATGATGACAGCACCCTTCTTGAGCTTGCCGCTCTTCTCGGCGTCGTCGAGCATCGCCTTCGCGATACGGTCCTTCACGGAACCGGCGGGGTTGAAATATTCGAGCTTCGCCAAAATCGTGGCGCCGAGACCTTCTTCGACGTGAGTGAGTTCGAGGAGCGGGGTGTGACCGATAAGCTGGTCGGCAGAGGTATAAATCTTAGACATTGTTGAAGTCCTTTTGCGCCCATGGCGCCGTTATTGTTGAATACGGACTGTAAACTAGAATCTTTTTCCTATCACTTCAATAGGAAATCAGCCAAGCACCACGAAATTTTGCTTACATTTTTCTTACTAATAGTTTTTAGCTATAACTAGCCATCAAATCGGCAGAGCAACTGGTCCAACGTGACGTTGTCCAGGTAACCGCGTATCAGGTTGTCGAGTTCCTTCCACACGGGGAGCGTAACGCAAGACTTGGAACGCGGGCAGGAGTTCACCTTGTCGTCCAGGCACTGCACCGGCGCCACGGATGTTTCCATGAGCGAGAGGATTTGCCATACGCTGCACTTTTCGGGCTTGACCTTGAGACGGTAGCCGCCGCCCTTGCCACGGGCGCCCTCCAGGAGCTGCCCACGAACGAGGGACCCGAGAATCCCTTCGAGATACTTCTCCGAAATCTGCTGACGGGCCGAAAGCTCGTGTAACTTGACAAAGTCATCTTTACCGCTGCAGGCAAGGTCGATCATCACGCGAAGCGCGTAACGCCCCTTTGTAGAAATGCGCATTTATCCCTCGTTACAGTTATCTAGCGAAGAAATCTAGTAAACTGCGTCGCAATCATTCTAGTGCTGCGACATGTACAGCGCCAAATAGTCGATTACGCCCGATTCCGCACCCTTTACCGGCACGTAGCGCAAGTTGTTCTGTGCGTCTACGATAATGGCGAGCCCAGCGATATAGTTAATCCAGTGATAGTCCTCGTAGTACTTGAGCGCCACCTTGCCCTCGGAACCGAACACGGCCAAGGGCATCACAAAGATGTCGTGCGACACCATGATGCTCACGCGTTTCCACTTGGGCAAGTTCTTGAGAATCACGGACTGCATGAATTCCTGCGCGCGGGGCGCAAGTTCGTAGAGCGCGTCCGGGTACGGCTCGCCGTAGGCCCAGTGGCTCATGAGTTCCACAGAACCGCCCCTCATGCCAAGGTTTGTTCCGTACTGTGCGAGTTCGTCGGCCGAGATTTTCAGGAACCAGTTGCCCGTGATGTCGTAGTTCGTGATGAGCTTCGGGAGGGTAGCTTCGCCGCGGCCCTTCGATATATTGTTCGCGGTCTCGTTCGTGCGCACGAATCCCGAGGTTATATAGCTGAATTCCTCGTCGCTCTTGAGCGTCTTGCCCAGGTCTTGCGCCATCTTCACGCCGTTCGCGGTAAGTTCCGTCTCTATCGCCACATCGTCTTCGCGTTCGGAATGGCGGATGATGAATACCGCCTTCTCGGTAGGAGCGAGGCTCTTGTACACGTCGGCGACGGTCGCAAAGCCGTCCTTGTCGAGGGGAACGTCCGCCGGAATCATCGCCGCAGACGATGCGGGCGCATCCGAAGAAGTCACTTCAGGAAATGTCGCCGAAGAAAGCGCCACTTCCGACGACATCGCCGAAGAAGACCTCGTCCGGGAATGCCCGGAACCATGCGAAGAAGAGGCCGGAACGGCCTCCGACGACGGCATCATCGCCGCCGAAGACCCTTCCGGAAAATCTTGCGCAGATGACCCCCCAAACGAATCCCAGGAGCTAGAATTCAGGCCAGATGAGCACGATTCGATATTCGAAGATTCCGACGAAGCCGGAAGCCCCGTGGAATCGCCAGGTTGCACGCCCGAAGCGGTATCGGCATCACCGCACGCAGCAAGCACCGCGGCAAGCGCCAAAGGCGCCGCGACAGCATAAATTTTATACCGCATTACGAACCCCACTGGTAGTCACCCGCCTCGTACACAGGATTCTCGCCGTTGAATCCGCGCGGGCGCTTGATTTTGTCGTCGAATACGGTCTTGTTGAAGATGCGGAAGTCACCGCGTTCGTAGCTCTGGAACGAGATGTGGCAGAAGATGGGCCCTGCCGGCATATACTCGCTGTAGCTCATGGTGCGTTCGCCCGCGGTATAGAGGTAGTTGAAATACTTGCCGTTCAGTACGATATGCAGCCCGATGTTCCCCACAGTGAACCAGCGCCCCTTCGCGAGGATGTTCTCGTGATGCGTATCGTCGTAGTCCATCACCACGAATTCCGCGTCGCCGCTCTTGTCGAGGTGGAAGCGGTACTTGTGGTTTCCGCCACAGCAGCGCCCGTCAAAGAACCAGGTGTAACCGCTCGCGGCGGCAATGCGCGGGTCGCGTATGCTCGTATCGGGGTGGGCCAGTTGCTCGTCGGTCACGAGGCGCTCGGGTTCCACCGCGGCAATCAACTGGGCAAGCGTTTTCGGGTTGCTTACCGAAGTAAGCGTCACCTTGTTCTTCGCTTCGCTCATGGCACGGCGGTACAGGCGGTACGGAATGCCGTCGTCGCTGATCATCGTGAGTTCGTCCTTGGTGCCGCTCTTGGTGACTACGTTAAAGCTGCGGTTGTTGAGGGTGTACCATTGGCCAGAAACGTTCGGGAATCCCGATACCGCGGCGTTGCCGTCTTCACCGATAACGACGGTGTAGTCATCGCTTATCCACGCCTCGTCGGCTGCGGTAATCAGGCGGCAGTCGCGGTTTTTGTCTCCGACACAAACCGCATCGCTCGGGTTCGCCGCCTCGCAAGCGCTTATCATGCCCGGCACAAGTTCGGTGGAAGCGCCCAGGCGGAACCCCATGTCGGCGGCACCGTCACGGCTACGGATGGCCCGGCGGCTAACCCGAGCGAACTCGGCGGGCTCGCCGTAACTGCCGCCCCGGCGCGTCTTGTTGCCCGAGCCTGTTAGCTGTACCGGGTTCACCTTGTCGCCCGCGGTGTATCCCACGAGCCAGTCGTACACCCATTCCCACGAGTTGCCGCTCATGTCGTAAAGTCCCAGCTTATTCGCCTTCTTGGTCGCCACGTCGTGCGCCTTGCCGCCGCTGTTCTCGGAATACCACGCCACGTCATCGGCCGTGTTGCTGCCCGAGAACTTGAACTTGTCCGCAACGCCGTCCTTGCCGCCACGCGCCGCGAATTCCCATTCGGCATCCGTCAATAGGCGGTACTGGTGGCCCGTAAGCTGCCCCAGCTTGCACGCAAAATTATTAGCGTCAAACCAGCTCACGCCAATTTTG
>CADBLC010000250.1 GCA_902795385.1 Fibrobacter succinogenes
TACTTCGGCCTTTCTGCGACGCTCTCCGAGGTTCCTCCCGAAGCGGAACGCGTGAACGTTCCCGGCACTGTCGGCGGCAAGAACTGGACCTACCGCCTGCCCTGTACCGTGGAAACGCTGCTCGAGAACAAGAGCCTCAGCACCGAAATCCGCAAGCTCGTGGATACGCGCAAGCGTCGCCCGATGTGGAAGATCTAGTTACACATCACACATCGCTTATGTATTCTCCGGCCTGGGTCAAAGACGCTATTTTCTACCAGATATTCCCCGACCGGTTCTGCCGTTCGGAGCGTTACAAGGCCGTAGGCAAGTTCGTACCGTGGGGCAGCAAGCCCACGCGCGAGAACATGTTCGGCGGGAACCTCGCGGGTATCGAGGACAAGCTGGAATACATCAAGGGCCTCGGGGTGAACGCGATTTACCTGTGCCCGATTTTCAAGAGCAATTCCAACCACCGCTACCATACGGTGGACTATTTCGAAATAGACCCTGTGCTCGGCACTTTGGAGGATTTTGACCGCCTCGTGAAAAAGGTGCACAAACTCGGGATGCGCATTATACTGGACGGCGTGTTCAACCACTGCTCGCGCGGATTCTTCCAGTTCAACAGCCTCATGGAACTCGGGCCGAACTCCCCGTACGTGGACTGGTTCCACGTAAAGGGCTGGCCGCTCAACGCCTATTCCGGCAAGCCGAATTACGAATGCTGGTGGAATTTCCCTGCACTCCCCAAGTTCAATACCGACTGCGCGGACGTTCGGGAATACCTGTTCAGCGTGGCCGAATACTGGACCAAGCGCGGCATAGACGGCTGGCGCCTCGACGTGCCGAACGAAATCGACGACGACAGTTTTTGGCAGGAATTCCGGCGCCGCGTAAAGGCGGTGAATCCGGACGCCTACATCGTGGGCGAAATCTGGGATGCACCAGAACGCTGGCTCAAAGGCGACCAGTTCGACGGCGTGATGAACTATGTGTTCCGCAAAGCCGTGATGCAGTACCTCTTTGACGAGAACGCGATTTCGACGGAGGAATTCTGCAAGCGGCTGCAGGCGGCATTCCCCGAAGGCCGCGGTGACATGCCCATGAACCTGCTGGGGAGTCACGACACCACGCGACTCAAGTCGCAACCCTGCACCAGCTGGGAGCGCATCAAATTCGCGCTCACATTGATGTTCTTTATGCCGGGCGCGCCCTGCGTTTACTACGGCGAGGAACTCGGAATGCTCGGCGGCAAGGATCCCGACAACCGCCGGAGCGTCCCCTGGGAAAAACTGCCCGAAATGCAGAAGGAACCCGTGTACACGCTGGTGAAGGAACTCACCGCCATGCGCAACGGCAACCCCGTCCTCCGCGACGGCAAGATGGAAATCGCCCGCGACGGCAAAAACTTTACCGTCACGCGTACCCTCGGCAAGAAGAAGATGACGCTCGCCGTCTCGCTCGCCGGCAACGACCCGCAATTTGAAATCCGGTAAAAAATCTATTCCCACAGGAACATTTTCGGCAAAAATCCGTCTTATATGGTAGATGGGGACTACTCCATCCGCCCTGCGGGGGCATACCCGCGAAAAAAGGAATATAAGATGGATACAAAACGCGTCCCTTTTGAAGAACTACCCATCACGAACCGATTCATGTTCGCCATGGTGTTCAGCCACAAGGAAATCGCCAAGCCCTTCCTCGAAGCGGTTCTCGGCATCAAGATTTATGAACTCAAGGAACCCGAACCGGAAAAGACTGTCGAAGTAAGCCCCGTACACAAGGGAATCCGCTACGATGTCTTTGTAAAGGAAACTGGCCCAGGCGGAGAGATACTCCGCAATTTCGACATCGAAATGCAGATGGAAGACAACAAGGAAATTTCCAAGAGAACCCGCTACTATCAGGCGATGTGCGACAGCGAGTCGCTAAACAAGGGTGAAGTATACTACAACCTAAAGGAACTCTACATCATGTTTCTTTGTCCCGAGGACATCTTTGGACGGGGCCGGGCCGTTTACAGGTTCAAAAATTTGGAAGTCGATGACCCGAAAATCGAACTGGGAGACCTCTGCTTCAAAAATTTTTGAACTTCGTTCCAAATTCGCTGCGGCTCGGAAGAGCCAAACAAGTTTGACTTTTCTCTCGCCTTGCAGAATTTATTATATTCAATAAGTACCACGACGTCGCCGAGAAATCAATCAGAGCGTATCTGGAGTACTTTGCCACCAAGAAGCCAATCTCTCCGGAAACCGAAAACATCGACCGGTTGGTGAAGTGGTACCAGACGGACAACGAAACGAGGATACGCTACATGACATGGCAAGAAGAAATTGACATCGCCGTTGACCAGGAACGTCAGCGAGCTGACGAAGCAGAAAAGCGTGCCGATGCGGAAAAGACCCGTGCTGACGAAGCCGAGGCCCGTGCAGACAAGTACGAGAAGATGCTCCGCGAACTTGGAAAACTGTAACCCCGTGTGGACAACGTATTTTTATTATTTTAGGGGCGTGATTGCTGGGTGTAAGCAATCACGTCTTTTTGCATTGAGGACGAACGAATGAGATTTAGCAGATTCCTTGCCCTGGCGCTATTCGCCATAACCATGTCATTTACCGCCTGCGGCGATGACGACAGCAGCAGTTTCGTTGAGCCGGAAAAGGAATCCTCCGACAGCAGCAGCGATAGCAGCGCCAGCGTTTCGTCTTCGTCGACGAACAGTTCGTCTTCTGCGAAATCGAGTTCCAGCGTAAATTCGTCGGCTGGAGGCAGCAGCGCAAAATCTTCAAGTTCCGGCAAGAATACGAGTGCATCGAGTAGTGCGGGGGAGTCTTCCAGCTCCTTGTCAAAAAAATATCAGTGCCTAGCGGAATGTACGGAAGACTGTGAGGGGGAAACCTATTGGATTGGGACCGATCATCAAATGATTTGCCATGGAGGACAATGGCTTAATCTTGATTCCATGGAGAATGCAAATAGGTCTAGTAGCAGCCGCTATTATGACATGACGGAACAGTTCAATCCGGATGTGGAGTACGGCGAATTCACTGACCCGCGCGATGGACAGACGTACCGAACGGTAGATATATATGATAAGGTATATAAAACCACTTATACAACTTTTGCTGAAAATTTGAATTTTGGAAAGATGATTTCGGGTGGT
>CADBLC010000251.1 GCA_902795385.1 Fibrobacter succinogenes
AACCTCAAGTTCAACAGCACCTGGAACGGGCTTTTCCGCCACCACGGCCACAGGCGCTACTATACCGTCGCCCAAACGCAAGAAATGGACTACGGCTGGAATGCAGTCAACATGAAGAGGGTCGCGAACGGGTTCATAGACAACGTTACCTTCAATAACTTCACGAACCCGCTGTACGTTATGGACAGCCGCAACATCTCGGCCACACGCCTGGAATTCGGCGGCTACGACGGACACCAGGGAATCAAGGTGTACGAACACGCCTGCGACAACCTTTTCCAAGACATCACCTTCCGCAGCCACTACGCCGACATGATGGGCGGCGAAGGCAACGCCTACGGCAACGTTTTCAGCAGGGTAAAGTACGTGAATCCCGTATTCAAGCCCGTCGACTACGACTTCCATGGATTCTCCGAAGGGCCCATGAGCCCGCCGTCGCATAACCTTTTCGAGCTCGTTTCCGGCTTTGCGCTCATCCACTGCGGCGGCTCGAACCACATGCACCCCTCCTTCGCCCAGAACAACGTATGGTGGAACTGCTCCGCCGAAGGCGAGATGAGGAAAGCGTTCATTTTCAGGACTCGCTACGAGAAAAAGCAGTACACGCCCAAGGACCAGTGCAGGCTATTCCGCAATTCCTATTTTTACGGGCTCCAAGGGGCGTATAATAAAAAGTTACTCGACCCCGAATACATCCTCGGCGAATCCTGGGGAACCCCAATAGTACCGGAATCTCTCTATTCACTCCAAAAATCGCAATCCTGACCGTTTTTCGCCTCCATGGATACGGCCGTAAACACGGTGTTTTCTCATGAAAACACTTTTTTGGACTTACATAGGCCATAAATAGCTGCTACGAATCTAGTTTTTAGGCATCGAGAGGAACTTATCATGAATTTCAAGAGCACCCTCATTGTAACAGCCTATGCGGCAAGCACCCTCTTTGCCGCCACGGTCTACCAGAACCAGGTCGGATTCCTGACGAATGGCCTGAAGCAAATCGTCGTTATCGACGGCGCCGGCAAGGACGTTGTCTTCAAGGATTCCGCAGGTACCGCCGCCCTCACGGTAACGGCTCCCGAGGCCCAGGCCTGGGAACCCGCCGGCAAGAGCGCCTCGCTGGTGGATTTCAGCGAGCTCAAAACCCCGGGCACCTACAAGATTTACATCGGTGACGAAGAAGTCGGCCACCCCGTCATCATCTCCGACAACGCCTACGAAGGCGTCACGAAGGGCGCCCTGAAGTTCTTCTACTTCCAGCGCGCCTCCACGGCCCTCGAAGAAGAATATGCAGGCATCTACGCCCGTGCGGCAGGCCACCCGGACACCGCCGTCCGTTACCACGCCTCTACCGGTCACGAAACCAGCCTCGACTCCACAATCAACGGTGCCAAGGGTTGGTACGACGCCGGCGACTACGGCAAGTACATCGTGAACTCCGGCATTACCACCTACACGCTCCTGCAGCTGTACCAGCAGAACAAGGCATACTTCGACACGCTCAAGCTGAACATTCCCGAAAGCAAGAACGAAGTGCCCGACATCCTCGACGAAATCCGCTGGAACCTGGACTGGATGCTGAGCATGCAGGACAAAGACGGTGGAGTATTCCACAAGCTCACCACCAAGCAGTTCGCCGGCATGGTCATGCCCGAAAAGGCTACCGCCGTACGCTTCGTCATAGGCAAGGGTGTTGAAGCCTCCTGGAACTTTGCCGCCGTGATGGCTCTCGCCGCCGACATCTACAGCCCCTACGATTCCGTGTTCGCGGACACCTGCGCCAAGGCATCCGTAAAGGCCCGCTGGTGGGCCTACACCCACCCGACAGCCATCTACGAACAGCCCAAGGATATCGGCACCGGAACCTACACCGACGCCCTCGTATGGACACTCAAGCTCTGGACCAACGCCGAACTCTTCCGCATCACCGGCGACAAGGTATTCACCGACTCCCTCCATTCGCTCAAGATTACCCGCAAAAAGGCCTCGCTGCAGAGCTGGTCGCACAGCCTGATGCTCGAAGCCTTCACCATCGCCACGAACCCCGAGGTATTCGAAGCCGCCGACGTGGATTCCGCCAAGGCGATGATCTTCACGCTCGCCGACAGCTACGTGGAATCTCTCGATAAGAACGGATTCGGCGTTGCCATGACAAACAACGACTTCTACTGGGGCTCCAACAGCATCGCCGCCAACAAGGGCATGGTGCTTATCCACGCCTACATCCTCACCAAGGAAGAAAAGTACTTCAACGCAGCCATCGGTCTCGCAGACTACCTGCTGGGCCGTAACCCGCTCGACAAGTCGTACCTCACCGGATTCGGCGTGAACCCCGTGATGAACCCGCACCACCGTATAAGCCAGGCCGACGGCATCGAGGCCCCGGTCCCGGGCATGCTCTCCGGTGGCCCCAACGCAAGCGCCAACGACGCTGGCACCTGCAGGCAGGACTACGCCAAGGGCAAGGCCCCTGCAGAAGCCTACTACGACAACGCCTGCAGCTTTGCCAGTAACGAAGTCGCCATCAACTGGAACGCCCCCTTCGCCTACCTGGTCGGAAGCATCCAGGCCATCCTCGCCACGGGCAAGACTTACGACACCTCTTCCAAGAGCAAGGCGACCTACAACAACCTCGAATCTATCCCGGCCAAGAAGCCGCAGTTCAAGCCCGCCACCGCACGCAACAGGCTCGTGGTCAAGGGCAACAGCCTCCGCCTCGAAATGACAGGCGTGGACGGCGTCAAAAAGTACTACGACCTGCGTGGCAAAAAGCTCCGCTAGTCGATAGTGAAAAGGAAAGATCTCCTATAATAACCAACCCCTAAAACGGCTCCTGAATGGGAGCCGTTTTTGCTGTCTTGGAGTAATTTGCGAAACTTAGCGCAGCAGGGCGTCCAGGCGGGATTCAAGGGCGCCGCGCAGCCCCGCGTTCTCGAGCGTATGCACGGTTTTGCCAGCGAACCTTTCCGCAATGCATTCACCGCGCTGGTTCTCGATTCGCCTAAGAGCGTCGCTACGTTCCATGCCGCGGTTCACCAGGCGTTCCAGGCGCATGTCCTCGGGAGCGTCCACAATCCAGATTTCGTCGAGCATCCCGACGATTCCGGGGGCTCGCGAAAGGAGGGCCGCCTCGACGAA
>CADBLC010000252.1 GCA_902795385.1 Fibrobacter succinogenes
TTCCGTCGCGAACTCCTCGCGAAGGCGCTCCCGTTCCCCGCGAAGCTGCCGATGCACGACCAGTGGCTTGGACTCGTGGCGGAGAAGTACTTTGGCGTGGAGTACATTCCCGAAGCCCTAGTGGAATACCGCCAGCATAAAACAAACGCCACCCGCATTACGGGAAGCGGCATGGGCGTTTGGCAGAGAATCAAGTGGCGAGTGAACTTGCTTAAAGCCCTTATTTGTGGCCCTGAATAACTTCTGCCCAGCCCATCTGTACAATGGCACCGGCGCGGACAAGGTCGTTCTGCGCTTTTTCGTATTCCTTGAGGATTTTGCTCCATTCGGAAACGTCGCGCACCATCTTCACGTCGTGGTGAAGTTTTTTCTGGAGCATGTCCTGCTTCCACTGTGCTGCGGCAGAGAGTTTTTGGCAAGACGTGTCGAGCGCTTCGAGGTAGGCGGGGAGCGCATTGAGGAAATTCTTTTCGGACGGTTGGGCCTTGGATT
This sequence comes from Fibrobacter succinogenes, assembly GCA_902795385.1. Taxonomy (GTDB): domain Bacteria; phylum Fibrobacterota; class Fibrobacteria; order Fibrobacterales; family Fibrobacteraceae; genus Fibrobacter; species Fibrobacter succinogenes_P. The sequence goes on from CADBLC010000252.1 coordinate 493, forward strand.
TGGCTTCGGCGACCAGGTTCCCCTGCGCAATCGCGTTCTTGCGGATTTCGCTCATCAGGCGCACGATTCGTTCGTAGTCCACCTGCGGCCAGATGAGGCTGAACGGCCACATCTTTTTCCAGTGGAACTTGAACATGGATTCATGCGCGGTGTTTTTGGCCCGCAAAAGTTCCCTTAGGTTGTCAAAAATAATCTGCGAGGCCAGTTTAGGCGTTTCGGGGTTGGTGCTCATATTGCGCAAAATATAAAAAAATGCATTATGGGGTGGCCAAATCGGTTAAATTTCCGCTTTTTAACAAGTTTTTGCTTGCATTTTTCTAATTTGGAAATAGATTACAAAGTGCAAACCTCTATTAAGGGACTATATGGACAATAAAAAATTCAAGATTTTGGCGATTGTCGATGCAGTCATCATCGTGGCGCTCATTGTGCTCATGATGGTGCTCAAGGGCAATTATAACGATCAGGCTCAGGCCTCCGTGAAGGAGCAGGTTGGCGCGTTCCAGGAATCCGCCAACAGTGTGTTGCAGGAATTGTGGAAGTCTGTCGACCAGAACGGCATGGCTTGGAAGCTCGTCTACGCCACCATTACCGGCGACAAGACGGAAAAGAGCTTCAATGCTGCCGTCAAGGCCATCGAAGGCGACCAGGCTGCCCGCTTCAAGCAGCTTTCTTACGTGTTTACCGCCGCGGGCATTCCGCCCAAGGTGCAGAACGACATCAACGAGAAGGGCGGCCTCGCCGACAAGTTCCTGCTTAAGGACGAAGGCGGCGTGAAGGAAGTGGCCTGCGGCAAGAACTGCTCCATCAGCTTTACCTTTGCCAAGGGCAAGCTCAAGGCTACCGACTACAAGGCCCTCGTGGAACTGAACATGGCGTCTAACTTCAAGCTCGAAGCTCCGGCTGAGTTCCACTTCGAATAAGGAGACTAGAGAATGAATATCAAGAATATTGCAATCGTTTTGACAGTCCTCCTTGTGGCCATCGCAGCCATGCTCCTGATGCAGAAGGGCAACTACGTGGACCAGGCCACCGAACATTACAACAAGACCACCCAGAATACCTACAAGGCTACGAGCAAGATCGTTGAATACGTTTCCAACTCCATCGACGTGAACAAGATGGTCTGGGCGCTCGCTTGCGAAGGTATCCAGACAGCAAAGTCTTCCCAGGACATGGCCAAGCTCGAAGCCAAGTACTTCCCGGCCACCAAGGGTTCCAACAGCAAGGTGAAGATGACCCGCCACTTCGAGGCTTCTACATTCTACTTCATCGATTCCAAGTTCGACAAGGTGGATACGGACAAGAAGACCGACGTGTGGTTCCTCAATAACCTGAGCTCCATCGACGTGAGTGCCTTGCTCGGCCTGGTGACCCCGGCTGCCACCGCCCCGAGCGAAGAAGAGGAAGAATACGAGGAATAATCCTCGCGAACCTCTATCTTCTTGCCTCTCAACGAGATACGATTTCATCAAAAACGACCCGCTCTCCGGGCCGTTTTTTTTGTGGATTTCGCGCCCTCGCTGTCATCCCCGGCTCGGCCGGGAATCTCCTTTTAATTTCCGCGCAAATTTCTAAATTTACGGCGTAAAAATTTTAACCGAGGTTAATAATGCTTATTCTTCGTGGTACGCCGGCTCTGTCGGATTTCCGTCTCCAGAAACTTTCTTCCGATTTCAAGGCTGCGGGGCTCTCTGTTGCTTCCGTCTATGCTGAATTCTTGCACGTGGTGGACTTGTCCGAGGGCCTATCCGATGCAGAAACCGAAACCTTGAAGAAGGTGCTGCATTACGGTCCGGCCCGCGAACCCAAGGCTCTCGAAGGCGAACTCTTCGTGGTGTGCCCGCGTCCGGGTACCATCAGCCCGTGGAGCTCCAAGGCGACCGATATCGCTCACATTTGCGGTCTCCCGGCCATCAAGCGCATCGAACGCGCTATTGCTTATTATGTGAAGTTTGAAGGTGCCGTGCCTGCCGGTGCACGCGCCCAGATTACGGCCAAGATTCACGACCGCATGACCCAGGCCGTTTTTGCCGACACCGCTTCGCTGGAAGTGCTCTTCAGCAAGGAAGAACCGCGTCCGCTGAATGTGATTCCGGTGCTCGACCAGGGCCGTGACGCCCTCGTGAAGGCCGACAAGGAAATGGGCCTCGCTCTGAGCTCCGACGAAATCGATTACTTGGTCAAGAACTTCACCGAACTCAAGCGCAACCCGACCGACGTGGAACTCTACATGTTCGCGCAGGCCAACTCGGAACACTGCCGCCACAAGGTGTTCGGTGCCGAATGGACCATCGACGGCGTCAAACAGGACAAGTCCCTGTTCCAGATGATCAAGAACACCTACCAGCTCCACAACTCCAACATCTTTAGCGCCTACAAGGACAACGCCGCCGTGATGAAGGGCGCTGTCGCTGGCCGCTACTACGCCGACCCGCGCAACAACAAGTACGACTTCCACAATGAAGAAGTCGACATCCTCATGAAGGTCGAGACCCACAACCACCCGACGGCGATTTCTCCGTTCCCGGGTGCCGCTACCGGTAGTGGTGGCGAAATCCGTGACGAAGGTGCCACGGGTAAGGGTTCCAAGCCGAAGGCCGGCCTCACGGGCTTCAGCGT
>CADBLC010000253.1 GCA_902795385.1 Fibrobacter succinogenes
CAACCGCCTGCTCGGCCGCGAAAAGACCCAGGTGCTGGGCCGTACCATTCCCGAAACCACGGTCGACAAGGCCGTGCGAATCTTCGTGGTGGCCATCGTAGTCATAGCGCTTGCGACTATGATTTTGCTCTGCACCGAAATCCCCGCCGGAGTCGGGTTCAACGAAAACGGCACGCCCTTCCTCAAGGTTCTGTTCGAGGTGGTGAGCGCCTACAGCACATGCGGGCTTTCCATGGGACTCACGGGCGAACTCAGCACGGTGGGTCGCATCGTCATCTGCTGCGTGATGTTCATTGGCCGTATGGGTCCGTTGTTCCTCATTTCCGCCGTCGCCGGCAGGGTGCAGAACACCACTTGGTTCGCCGAAGAAGACATCATGGTGGGCTAATCATCAATTGATAATTGATAATTGATAATTGATAATTAGGGATTGATTACTAAATTATAGCCCATGGCATCTAAGCAATACATCATTATCGGTCTCGGCAACTCCGCCATCTTCCTCGCCCGTCACCTGACGAGCCTCGGGCACGATGTGCTCGTGGTGGACAACCATCCCGAAAAGGTGCAAGACATCTCGAGCACCGTATCGCAGGCCATGGTCGCCGACTCTACCCGCAAAAAGCAGCTCGCGAGCATCCCGCTCCAGAAGGCGGACTCCGTTATCGTCTGCATTGGCGAGAACCTGGAGGCAAGCCTCCTCACCGTGCTGAACCTGAAGGAACTCGGCGTCAAGCACATCATCGCGAAGTCCAGTAGCGCCGCCCACTCGAGCATCCTCGAGAAGCTCGGCGTCTCGGACATCTTCCATCCGGAACGCGACTCGGCCATTGCCTTGGCCGAACGCCTGAACCGCCCGAACATGCTCGACTTCTTGCCGTTCATGGAAGGCTTCAGCATCGTCGAGGTCGTATGCCCCAAGGACTTCATCGGCAAGACCCTGAAGGACTTGAACATCACCCACAAGTACGGGGTGCAGGTCATCGCCATCCGCGACCCGCAGGAACCGACCCCCAAGATCGGTAACCTCGCCGACATCGTGCTCCAGGAAGACGACGTGCTCTTCCTCATCGGCCCGAACGAGGCCGTTGACAAGTTCAAGAGCTAGCCGGGCCACGGTCCGCACGAATTTTCCGGCGGATTCGTACAAAGTAATTTAGTGTGATGTACGTCACACCGGCAGCGGCGGTCCACCCTGTAAAAAAAATTTAGGCGAGCCTTCTCGGTTCGCCTTAACTTATTCTGTAGCTTAGACTTAGGTGCTAGGTCCGACCTAGAAAACCGGTTCCGTCGAGGCCTTTTCCTTCGTCTTCTTCTGGGGCACGGCTTCCTTGGCGAGCGTACGGTGTTCCACAACGCCCACTGCAAAGAACTTCTGGCCCTGCTTGATAACGGAGGTCGCCGCGTTCAGGAGCTTCACGCCGTACCATTCCTGGTAGATGTTGCGCCCGGAGCGGAGCGTATGTTCCTGGACGGCCGGATCGGCCGAAGGCTTGCCGTACTTGAGCGTGAACTGCTCGGACATGTATTCCACGGCCTCGATGGCCTTGCCCTTGCGGGCTTCTTCCACACGGCCCGTGCGGATTTCGAAGGCGTAGAACTTGTCGTTCTTGTTGAAAATGAAGTCTACCTGGACGGGCAAATCGCCAAACTTGAATACGGGAACCTGGGTATGGCCGCCCTGATCGTAGGTGTCATAGCCCATTTTCATAAGTTCTTCAATAACGGTTTCGCGAGATACGCCAAAGGGAATCCCGGCAAACTCTAATTCACTATGACGCTGGGCGAACACTTCCATAGCAAGTGCTAGCACGGTCAATGCAATTATGGATCCAATTCTCGGCACAGTTATCTCCTAAAGACCAATGTAAAAGATAATAAACTTTTGGGCATATGGACAAGGATTTATCGGTTTTTTGGCGCCCTTTATCTATATTTTGGGCATGGCGAGCACTTTTGGTAAGCTTTTTTCCGTCTCCACGTGGGGAGAATCACACGGTCCGGCCGTCGGCGCCGTGCTGGACGGCTGTCCGGCAGGCATCCCCCTTTGCGAAAAGGACGTCCAGGAATTCCTGGATCGCAGGCGCCCCGGACAGGGCAAAATGACCACCGCCCGCAACGAAAAGGACCAGGTGAAGATCCTGAGCGGCGTTTTCGAAGGGAAAACGACCGGTACCCCGATTTCGTTCGTCGTGTTCAACGAAGACCAGCATAGTAATGACTACGCCAATATAGAGAAGTGGTACAGGCCCGGCCATGCCGACCTCTGCTACGACCTCAAGTACGGTTTCCGCGACTACCGCGGTGGCGGAAGAAGCTCCGCCCGCGAGACCATCGGACGCGTGTGCGCCGGTGCCGTTGCACAGAAGTTCCTCAAGCAGGTCGCCGGAACAGAATTTATTGCCTGGGTGGATTCCATCGGCAAGGTCGACTGCCCCGCAGTGGACGCCGAGACGATTAGCCGCGAGCAGGTCGAGGCATCGCCGGTGCGCTGCCCCGTCGCCGCCGCAAGCGCCCAGATGGAAGCCGAAGTCCTCGCCGCGAAGACGGCCGGAGACAGCGTTGGCGGGACGGTCCGTCTCGTTGTCCGCAATGTGCCGGCGGCGCTCGGCGAGCCGGTCTTCGACAGGCTCGACGCCCTGCTCGCGCAGGCAATGCTCAGCATACCCGCCTGCAAGGGATTCGAAGTCGGCAGCGGATTCGCCGGCTCCCGCATGCACGGCAGCGAACACAACGACGAGATTTTCTTTGACGGCAAGGCCTACCATACCCGCACCAACAACGCGGGCGGAATCGTAGGCGGAATCAGCAATGGCGAAAGCATCCTTTGCCGCATGGCGTTCAAGCCCACGGCAACGATTTCGCAGCCGCAAAAAACCGCCGGTCGCGGCGGCGAAAACGGCGAGCTCGCCGCCAAGGGCCGGCACGACCCTTGCGTTGCCGTGCGCGCCCCTGTAATCGTCGAAAGCATGGCGGCCCTCGTTCTCGCGGACCTGTACCTGCAGCAACTGCGGCAAAAATAATGTTGGCAAAGATTTGCCTCGCCGGCATCTATCGTATTGCCTACAAGTTCCATCACTTAATTTGTCTTAAACCGGGCAAGCCC
>CADBLC010000254.1 GCA_902795385.1 Fibrobacter succinogenes
TTCCTCAAGCTCTTTGGCATGAAGGCGAATAAGGAAAAGCGCTTCGAAGACTAATCATCCTTTCGAACCAAGAACCATTAAGGGCTGGTAGGCCCGAAACCTGCCAGCCCTTAATTAAAAAGAGTGACTTAGACTAAAATAACAAAAAAGAATTGACAAAAGAAAACTTGGCACGCATTTTGCGTTAGATACATGTAGAAGGCGAAAGCCAAGCGTTTCTGCAGCACTAATTGTAAAAACATGACGGAGTGTTACAGAAACGGGAAAACTATCCGTCATTGGAGAGAATGATGAAGAATATTTTATCATCTAACCTTTTGTTCGGCCTTGCCGCCGCCACATTCCTTGCGGTTCCGGCGCTCGCTCAGGAAGCCGCCCCGGCTGCCGCCGAAGCCCCCGCTGCAGCGCCCGTTGCGGAAGCTCCTGCTGCAGCTCCCGCTGCTGCCCCTGCTGAAGCTCAGGCCGCTCCGGCTCCTGCCCAGGAAGCTGCCCCTGCCGCTGCTCCGGTACAGGAAACTCCTGCGGAACAGCCTGTCGCAGCCGCTCCCGCCGAAGAAAAATCTGCCGAACAGGCTGCCGCTCCCGCCGAGAACACGAATCCCGGCGAAGTGGCCGATGCCGCCGGTAACGCTTTAGACATGCTCAAGGCCAGCATGAACGAAGGCACGTCTGAAGCCCAGATGGAAGTCAAGTACAATGGCGAAGTGGAATTCGATGCCTACACGGGAAATGTCTGGGTAGACGAAGATTTGAACCATTCCTACGCTTCTACCTTCGACCTGAATTTCGAAGTCAAGTTCAATGAAAAGTGGTCTGCATTCGTGGGCCTCGAAGCCGATGACGAAACGACGGATCCTGCATCGCTGTACAACGGCGCATTCATTCAGTACCAGCCGGCCGATTTCTTCGCGGTCAAGCTGGGCGACCTTACCTTCTCGGAAGGGGCTTTCGTTGCCTACTATGAGGAACACGATATCCGCGGTCTTGAAATTGACCTGGCTGGTTTCATTCTTGGTGTTGGCTTTGGCCGAGGCGATAACGACTGGGCCGACGACGAAGGTGCCAAGGTTTACGACGTGCATGCCGCCTACGAATTCGACTATGCGGGCCAGCACCTGCGCCCGTATGTGGACTACAAGAGCTTCCAGACTACTCAGCATAACGAACTCCATGCCGGTGTCGAAGCTGGTCTCTCTATCGGTGGCTTTGGCTTCAGGGCCGTGTACGGCTTCCATGGCGACTACCTGATGGACGATGGCGATGTAGTTGAAAATCAGGACTGGACATCTACTGCCCATGCATTCTTGGTCGAGCCGACCTTTGAAGTGGGGATGTTCGATATCAAGACGACCGCCTTCTATGCCATTGTTGACAGGGGCGATGCCGCCGAAGATGCGAGCGATCTTGACAACGGCGAAATTCCGGAATACTTCTTCTTGTATGCCGAGCCTGCGTTCAAGTTTGCCGAATTCATCAAGGTGGGCGTTCCTGTAGAATACCACACCAATACGCTGGATGACGATGATGATACTGCCGCTACATTCGATGTCGGCGCGCGCGTCTACATCTCCCCGGTGGAAAATCTGGAAATCACCGCCTTCGGCATGGTGGACATCCCCGTGCAGGATAACGAAGACGACGATGCCCTGCGTTTTGGCCTCGAAACCGTATTCAGCTTCTAATTACTTCATAGAATGCCCAATAAAGGGACTGTGGCAAAAAGCCGCGGTCCTTTTCTATTATGGATAATGCGAATCACCTTGATTGGTTAGAAAAAAGAAACTATATTAGCGTTGACTAATATATAAGGTGTGTTTTTCGTCTAATCGGAGCCGTCCTATGGAACAAGTAAAGTTAAGCCAGAGCCTTGAAGACTACTTGGAAATGGTGCACATGCTGCGCCTTGCGAACGGGATTGCCCGTGTCCGCGACATTGCGGCGGCGCTCAAGGTCAAGATGCCGTCGGTTGCCAAGGCGGTAATCGAACTCAAGAAGCTCGGCCTTGTGACGCAGGAGCCCTACAGCGGTATCGAACTCACTTCGGAAGGTGCGCTTGTGGCGTCCCAGATTCTGAACCGTCANATTGCCGACAAGGATGCCTGCTGCATGGAACATATCCTTTCGGCGGAGACTCTCGAGAAAATCGGAGAGTTCGTGAATCCCGATAACGCAAAGGCGAAAAAGTCGAAGGCCGCTAAATCTACGAAAAAGTAAATCGTTGGTGTATGAATAACGAACCGAAGTTTTCGGAACTTAAAAAAGGCGACAAGGCCGAAATTATTGGATACAACACGGGTGATTCTCAGTACAAGTCCAAACTTTTGTCAATGGGGCTTGTGCGTGGCGTGGTGCTGCAGGTTTTGCAGGTGGCCCCGCTCGGCGACCCGGTCGAGGTGAGCGTGCTTTCATACAGGCTTTCGCTCCGTAAACAAGAAGCCAACGTGCTCAAGTTGAGGAGAGTCTGATGCCTATCGAGAAAGAAGTTTTCACGATTGCGATTGCGGGCAACCCGAACTGCGGAAAGACGGCGCTCTTTAACTCGCTGACCGGCTCGAACCAGATTGTGGGCAACTGGCCGGGCGTGACTGTCGAAAAGAAGGAAGGTCAATTCAAGCTCGATAACCACACGATTCGCGTGGTGGACTTGCCGGGCATATACGCGCTGTTTGCAAACTCCGAAGACGAGCGCGCCGCTCTCGATTACCTGCTCAAGGGCGAAGCGGACCTGGTCGTGAATATCTTGGATGCCACGAACCTGGAGCGCAACTTGTTCCTCACGAGCCAGCTGATGGAAAAGGGCGTGCCGATGGTCTTGGCGGTGAACATGATGGATATTGCGGCGAGTCGCGGCATTCATGTGGACCTGCACAAGCTCGAAGAAATTCTCGGCGTAACGGCGATTGGCCTCACGGCGGTTTCGCCCAAGAGCTGCGAAGGATTCGTGAACGACTTGCACAAGCTGCTGCATAACAGCCGTGAGTTACCGCTCCCGAAGGCGGTCAAGCATTCCGAAGTCCTTGAAAAGCTGATTGACGAAATCTCGGTGCCGCTCAAGCCTGTGGCCGACAAGCTTGGCGCAAGCCCGCGCTGGACGGCGGTGCAGTATCTGGAACATAGCGGGCGCGTGCTGGAACTCGCCGACGAACTCGGTGTCGAAATCCCGCACGATAAAATTGAAGAAGACTTGGGCGAAGAGGTGGAATTTGCGCTGGCTGATTCTCGCTACTCCTACGCCCGCGATATCGCCAAGGCGGTCATCCGCGACAACACTACCAAGCGCACGCGGACCGACAAGCTCGACAAACTCTTCTTGAACCGCATCTTGGGAATTCCGCTTTTCCTTATCGCCATGTATCTGGTGTTCTGGTTTGCGGTGAAGGTTGGCAGTGCGTTCATTGATTTCTTCGACATTCTGTTCGGTGGAATTTTCGTGGACGGCATGACGGAACTCCTGACGAAGATTGGCGCGCCGGGCGTTGTCGTGGCGCTGCTGGCGAACGGCATCGGTACGGGCATCCAGACGGTATCGACGTTCATTCCGGTCATCTTCTTCATGTTCCTTTGCCTTTCGTTCCTAGAAGATTCCGGCTACATGTCGCGTGCGGCGTTCGTGGCGGATCGCTTTATGCGGTTCCTCGGGCTCCCGGGCAAGGCATTCGTGCCGATGATTGTTGGCTTTGGCTGCTCGGTGCCGGCGCTCATGGGCACGCGCACGCTCGAAAACAAGCGTGAAAGGTTCCTTACTTTGTTCCTGGTGCCGTTCATGAGTTGTGGGGCGCGCCTCCCGGTGTATGCTCTCTTCGGTGCGGCGTTCTTCGGCGAAAGCGCGGGGACGCTCGTGTTCGGAATTTACCTGACGGGCATTGTGATTGCCCTGATTTACGGTCTGCTCTTGCGCCATACGGTTTTCATGGGCAAGGAATCGACGTTTATCATGGAACTACCGCCTTACCATTTGCCCAAGGTGCGCAACCTTTTCCGCCACGCATGGCTCCGCCTCAAGGAATTCGTTTTCCGTGCGGGCAAGATTGTGCTTATCATGGTGACGGTGCTTGGCTTTATGGGCTCTGTCGGCACAGATGGAAGTTTCGGTAACGACAACAACGAAAAGTCGGTGCTGAGTGCCGTGGGCACGGTGATTACGCCGGTATTCGAACCCTTCGGCGTTGAACGCGACAACTGGCCCGCTTCTGTGGCGCTCTTTACGGGGCTCTTCGCAAAAGAGGCGATTGTCGGAACGCTAAATTCGCTGTATGCGATTGAAGGCACAGGCGACGCGGCCGAAAATTCTGCGGCTGCCGGGGATGCCGGCGCAGTTCCTGAAGAGAACGCGGACGAAGGCTTTAGCCTCAAATCAACGGTGAAGGAAGCTCTCGTGAGCGTCCCGGCGAACCTGGTAGAAGTCTTTACATCCATCGCGAATCCGCTGGGCGTCAAGGATGCGATTGATGAATCCGAAAGTGCCGGAAGCGAAGGCGCTTACAAGACGATGCAGGCGCATTTCAACCTCGGGTATTTCCAGGTGCTCGCCTACCTGCTGTTCATCTTGCTCTATGTGCCGTGCCTTGCGGCCATGGGAACCGCCTTCCGCGAACTCGGTCGCTTCTACGGAATGCTCATGATGGTGTTCCAGACGATTATCGGCTGGAGCCTCTCGGTGTTTCACCTCGGTGGCACTCCTCGCTGGCGTGGTCATAAGCCTCATCCTGATTGGCCGCGACCAGCGCAAGAAGAAAGTGTTCGATTAATTGCATTAAAGTCGCAAAATATGTAGTTTTGTCTTGAACCGACGAGGCAAAAGTGCGTAGAGCCCTACAAACCGCCATATTACTTGCAACCGGCCTTGCTACCATGGCCGTAGCGCATCCGCACGTATTTGTCGATGCGACAGTCAAGGCGGTATTCGACCAAAATAGCCTTGTGGGCATAAGGAACCATTGGGTTTACGACGAAATCTACAGCGCCGCGACATTCGCCTCTGCCGACGCCGATGGCAACGGCCAGCTTTCGGAAAAAGAATCGGAGCAACTCAAGAATACGGTGCTGGGGCCCCTGGCCTCGAAAAACTTCTACAACTACGTCCTGGTCGAAACAGATTTCTATGCTACCGACGGCATCAAGAATTTCAAGGCCGAAATGAAGAATGGCAAACTCGTGCTCGATTTTACCGTCCTCTTCTCGATTGCCGCAAAAAAGGACTACACCATGGTCACGATTGCGGTAGACGATTTGACAAATTACATCCAGATAACTACGGATATGGAAAGCGCCGACGTTGACGCCCCCGACGAGATGGACGTAGAATTCTTTGCAGACGACCTCAAGGGGCTCACGATGTTCAAGGCGTTCCGCACGGGAGTACAGGGACTGTACCTGCGCTTCAAAAAATAATCGACATCAAAACGGATACAACGAAAAAGTCCCGGCCTTTAGCCGGGACTGTCATTTTACGAGGGATAAGTTTAGGAGTACAATTAGTAGATAAACAGCATCTCTCTGTACTTGGGCAGCGGCCACTTTTCGTCGGGGACGATGCTTTCAATCTTGTCCACGATGATGCGGAGGTTCGCCATAGCGTCGAGGATTGCTTCGTGCTTGTCGCCGAGAGCGGCTTCCATCTTGGCGACGGCTTCTTCGAGATCCTTGAGCTTGTCACCGAGTTCGCGGGCGTAACTGTCGACAGCGTAGAAACCCTGAGTCTTGGCCATTTCGTTGGTCTTGAGGGCGTTGCTGTAAGCGCAGAGCACCTGCGGGAGCACCACATTCTTCGCGATGTCGAAAGCGATCTTGCCTTCGATGTGAATCTTCTTGTGGTAGTCTTCCATGTTGACTTCGTAGCGGGAGTCGAGTTCGCGCTTGTTGAACACGCCGTACTTTTCGAACAGGGCCACATTTTCCTTCTTGGCGAGAGCCTGGAGGGCTTCCATGGTGGTGCGGATGTTCGGGAGGCCACGCTTGGCTGCTTCTTCGACCCATTCGTCGGTGTAGCCGTTGCCGTTGAAGATGACCTTCTTGTGTTCCTTCACGATTTTCTGCAACAGGTTCTGCAGTTCTTCGTGGAACTTGTCGGCAGAAACATTCTGCATCTTGTCGGCAATGAGGTCGAAGGCTTCGGCCACAATCGTGTTGAGGATGACGTTCGGTTCGGAACAGCTCTGGCTAGAACCCGGAGCGCGGAATTCGAACTTGTTGCCTGTGAAGGCGAACGGCGAAGTACGGTTACGGTCGGTAGCGTCGCGCGGGAGCGGCGGCAGCGTATCGGAACCGAGCTTCATCACGCCAGCCTGCTTGCTGGATTTGGGATCGCCCTTTTCGAGCTGGTCAATAACGTCGGCAAGCTGGTCGCCGAGGTACATGGAAATGATGGCCGGAGGAGCCTCATTGGCGCCAAGGCGGTGGTCGTTACCGGCGCTAGCGACAGCCATACGGAGCAGGTCGGCGTGGGTGTCGACAGCGTAGATCACGGCGCAGAGCGTGGTGAGGAAGATGGCGTTCTGGTGCGGGTCCTTGCCCGGGTTCAAGAGATTCACCTTGCCGTAGTTCACGGACCAGTTGTTGTGCTTACCGGAACCGTTGATGCCGGCGAACGGCTTTTCGTGCAACAGGCACACGAGTCCGTGGCGGTCGGCAACCTGGCGGAGCACTTCCATAATCTGCATGTTGTGGTCGCAAGCGAGGTTCACTTCCTCGAACATCGGGGCAAGTTCGAACTGTGCCGGGGCGACTTCGTTGTGGCGGGTCTTGGCCGGAATGCCGAGCTTCCAGAGTTCCTTTTCCACATCGTTCATGAAATTCAGAATGCGGGCCGGAATGCTACCGAAGTAGTGGTCTTCCATCTGCTGGTGCTTTGCAGGAGCGGCACCGAACAGCGTACGGCCGGCCTGGTAAAGGTCGGGGCGCTGCAGGTAGAAGCGCTTGTCGATGAGGAAATATTCCTGTTCGGCACCGAGAGTGACGGTGACCTTCTGCGGGGCCACGCCAAAGAGGCCCATGAGGCGGTCGGCGGACTTCTGCAAGGCCTGAATGGAACGGAGAAGCGGAGTCTTCTTGTCCAAAGCTTCACCGGTGTAGCTGCAGAACGCAGTCGGGATGCAGAGCGTGGCACCGTTGCCGTGACGCTTGATGAATGCGGGAGAAGTCGGGTCCCAGGCGGTGTAGCCACGGGCTTCGAAAGTGGAACGCAGGCCGCCGCTCGGGAAACTGGAGGCATCCGGTTCGCCCACGATGAGGTTCTTGCCGCTGAAGGCCAAAATGGCCTTGCCATTTTCGGGTTCCAAGAATGAGTCGTGCTTTTCGGCAGTAGAACCGGTAAGCGGCTGGAACCAGTGCGTAAAGTGGGTGGCGCCGCGGTCGATGGCCCACTTCTTCATGGCGTGGGCGACTTCGTTAGCGATGCTCGCGTCGAGCGGTGCACCTTCGTCGATAGTGGCAAACAGCTTCTTGCAAATGTCCTTCGGCAAGTAGGCGCGCATGGCATCGGCGTTAAAGACGTCTTCACCGTAAAAGTCGAGACTTGCGGGTGTGGCAGGCATGTTTTCGCCTGCGGCTTCGCTCGCGATTTCCTTGATGGCTTTAAGCCTGTATTCGTTGCTCATGGCAAACTCCT
>CADBLC010000255.1 GCA_902795385.1 Fibrobacter succinogenes
CGCATAAGCCGCCTGCTGTTTCTTGGCCAGCGCAAAAAGTTCCGTCACCGCAATCACCTGCGCAAGCGAGGTGTCCTTCACCAGCGTAATGACTTCGTTTGCGCTGGCGGGCACCACGCGCTTTACTACCTGCGGGAGGATAATGCGGAAGAACGTCTGCGTGCGGGTCATGCCCAGCATGTAGGCCGCCTCGTACTGACCCTTGGGTATGGACTGGATGCCCCCGCGGAAAATTTCGGCAAAGTACGCCGCATAGTTTATCGAGAACGCCACGATTACCGCCGGGAAGCGGTCAAACGAAAAATCCACGCCCGCATATTCGCTCAGGTAGTAGGAGCCGAAATAAATCGCCACAATCTGGAGCAGCAAAGGGGTACCGCGCATCACCGAAATGTAGAACGACACCGGGTAACGCACCACGCGCCACTTGCTCATCTTGAGGACAGCGATGAGCAGGCCCAGCGGAATCGAGAATAGGAGCGTAAGCCCGAAAATGGCGAGCGTCGTGCAGAAGCCGCCCCAGAGAATTGGGAGTAAATTGCTCAGGTCAGACATGGAACTGCGCGCCGGCCGTTACTTGCCGAACCACTTGGCAGAGATTTCGTCGAACTTGCCGTCGGCCTTCATGGCAGCCAAGGTGGAATTCACGGCATCACGCAGGGCCTGGTCCTTCTTGCGGAAACCCACGGCATAGACTTCGTCGGAGAGGCCTTCCTCGAGCACCGTGTAGTCCTTCGCGTTCGTCACAATCCAATACTTGGCCACGATTTCGTCCAGGAACACGGCGTCCACACCGCCCTTGTCCAAATCCATGAGCGCCGTCTGGTTGTCGTCAAACGGGACGATTTCCTTGGCGGCCTTGCCCGCTTCGGAGGCATCCAAAAGTTTCTGGGCGGTAGAACCGTTCTGCACGGCAATCTTCTTGCCGGCAAGTGCCGCGAGATTTGCAAGAGCCTTGTCCTTCACCGTGAAAATCATGCGGTTCTTGAGGTACGGGTCGCTCAAGTTCATTGCTTTCGCGCGGGCACTGTCCACGCTCATGCCGTTCCAGATGCAGTCAATCTTGCCGGTGTTCAGCTCCTGTTCCTTAGCATCCCAGGAAATCGGCTGCGTCTTGAGTTTCACGCCCAGGCGCGCACAAACTTCGGTGGCGAGGTCGATATCGAAACCCACGATGTTGTTGTCCTTGTCGCGGAAACCCATCGGCGGGAAGGAATCGTCGAGGCCAAGCACGAACTCGCCCGCCGCCTTCACCTTGTTCAGGGATTCATCGGCCTGAGTCTTGGATTCCGCCTTCTGGTCGTTACAGGCAGAAAGAACCGCGGCACACGCAACCGCCGCAAACATCGCTAAAAGCTTTTTCATTAGGGCTCCTTTTTCATTTACAAGAGAAATATACAAAAAAAAGGCCGCATCGCTGCGGTCCTTTTTTGTAATGCTTGTTTGTGATTACTTAAACATGTTAATAGGCTAGTAATCCATAACACAGCGGACAGAGGCTCCACTTACTTTATCCGCCCAAGCTATGCGATTAATATCACTTGAAGAGACTCTGACAACCAAGCCATATGGAGAAGCTACGTCATCATTTCTTATTTGATTCTCATCGGGAGCCCATTGATAGGCATATTTTCTCAAATCGCTATATTCCAAATCGAGTTCTAAATCAGATGGATTGCGAGTTATCAATATTCCAGCGGGCAAAAGCGAAAAACCACGTTGATTTCCGCCACCCCAAATACATCCCCCCACATATAAGGCTCCGTCCATAGATCCTCGTCCCCGCATTACTGCTGAAGACCATTCTTCCACATTCATCACATGCCAACCATCAGGGCATATTCCCTGATGTATTACTAAATCATGAATATTATGGAATTCAGGAAACGGATTGCTTTCATAATCAATCATGTTCGGGCATTTTTCTGATCCCATAGGGAAACTGTCACATGCCGCGGGAAAATTCATCGCAGTTGCCCACGTATATAAGCCGCCAAAATGATTTTCGCAATACCATGGATCATCGTCATAACAGTATTTTGTAGAATCAGTCAGCCGAATCCCTGCGGGAACCATTTTGCCGTAGTTCAGATTTTCTGCAAAAAGAGTCAGGGAATCCACACCCAATCCATACTCGTAACGAATCGTCTTATACACTTGACCATCACGAGGGTCCTTAAACTCACCGTAACTATAGTTTTTATCGCTAACAAAAAGTGTGCTCATATCATAGTACTTACTACTGCTGGAAGGAGTCGCCGAGGAACTAGAAGGTAAAGGATTCCAAAAGCCATTTTTACAAACACACCAATTTTCTTCAGCTCGTATATAAACCTTTTGGCCTTCTCTATCTTTAGAACATGATACAACCCATTGGCCTTCATGACAAAGATTTTTGCCATCTTCACGGTAATGTGAAACGCCCTCACATTCTTCTGTACACTCATCACATCTTAACGATGAACTACTTGATGCAATTGACAACTTGTTACTGGACGAAGACTTAACCTCATTCTTTTCGCTACTAGACGAAACTTTCTCTCCATCTTTTTTAGAAGTCGATGACGACGAGGTTTCTACAAAACTATTGGGATATACTGAAGTGGAATCATCTCCGCAGGAGGATAACAAAATAAGAACAACCAAAAAAAGAGTTGTTCCAATCGCACTTTGGGGCAAAACTTTTTTCACAAGGATCCTACCAATCTTTTCTTAATTTGCCCCCAATACACCACAAACAATAAAATAACAAATGTTCACAAATAAGCAGTGATTTATCATCAAAAAAAGGGCCGCATCACTGCGGTCCTTTTTTCAATGCCGGTTTGAGATTGCTTCACCCCTATTCGGGGTTCGCAATGACGTTGCAACGCTTCTTTCGTCTCTCGTCTGTAGCGAGCCGAAGGCGAAGCGTTCTCTCGTCTAGTCTTTCCCGTACACCTTTTCGGCGTAGGTCACGGTAGCGCCGAGGTATTCGCGGTTCATCTTGGCGATGTAATCCACGGTGATACCCTTCGGGCATGCGGCCTGGCATTCGTAAAGGTTCGTGCAGTTGCCGAAG
>CADBLC010000256.1 GCA_902795385.1 Fibrobacter succinogenes
TTGTATTCGGTGATTGGTTTCATGTCTATAAATCTACCTAGAAAAATCGAAATGTGCAATAGTTGGAATGATACGAAAATGAAAAATTTGAAGAAAAATTGGCAAAAATCAAAAGAAAAATGCAGAAAATAAATGGGAATGATACATTGCGTATCATTCCCTATTTTTCAGTGCCTTTGGTGTTGAATACTAATCGAGGATAACGATGGTGTCGTTTCCGGTGGAATCCTGGATGGGCTTTTCGAATTTCGTGTAGCTCTTTTCGCAGAAGTTCGCCTGTTCGCTCACAATTGTCGAGAACGGAGTTCCCGTGAAGTTCTTGACGGCGCATGCAATCACTGGAAGGCATTCATGAGGGCGATAGTCATAGAACGAACCGTTTGTCGCATTGCATTCCTCAAGGAACATGTCCCAAGCTTCCTTGGATGATTCCGCCGAGAGGGACAAACCTCGGACTAGATAGACAATCGCGTTTTCGGAAAGGATAGTTGTTGCTACAAGAAAACTGAAGGGGTTATTGAAAGTATTTTGCCGTTTCACGCCGGATTCGCTTTCGTAGATGTCCCCTTTGCAGGAACTGCCGTTCTCGATGAACTTCTTGCCTTCCGTCGTGAAGTGGTATTCTGCATCGTAGTTGATAAAAATGGTCATACCGTCGATTTCGTCTATTCGCTTTTTTTGCGGGAATGCCGCTGCAATGCTGTCTAGAACTGCGCGCTCTTCATCCGTAACATCCAGCGAATCCGTGTTGGGTTCAAGGATGAACATCCTGTCAGGATTCGCCTTGATGCTGCTGTCGGGTTCCGATATCGGAATGTCGTATTCGGTTGTGTCTACGCCGTCGGCAATATTGTCGCAGATATCGTTGGATTCTTCGGTGAAATTTACAAGAAGAGTGTCGAAGTTGATTGTGGAATCTGGCCCTGCCGTGACGCATTCGCCTCTTGCATTGCATGTCGTAACGGAATCAGTTTTGGAAGCGTAGCAGAAAGCCTTTAAGTCTCCGTTCCCGCTACATACTGCATCTGGTGCGACGTCCACCAAGCCGGAATTGCACGATTCCTGGAATGCCTTGTAGATGTCGTTGCAGGCACTTCCGAAGTTGTATAACCCGATTGTCCGTTCCATGGTTTCACCGTCGGCAATGCTGATTCTCGCGAGGTATTCCCTCGTGTTGGCGTACTTGCCTGCTGAACAGGTCGCCTCCGCTCCGTTTTCCTTGCCGTAGACGATGATTTGGCCCATAGGGAGCGGCGTTTTCGCTGTAGCTTCTGTGGAGAATTCGATGTCCTGTTTTGTGGATTGATTTTTAGACGACGAACTGCCGCCCGAAGAACTGCTGATCTCGGCGATGGCGTTCGGATCGACGGTCGCCCCTGCGGTCGAGGATTCGTCCGAGGAACAGGCTGCGAATGCGATTAGGGCAAAGCCCCCTGCTATGAAAAGATTCTTCTTAAGCATGTTTTTTCTCCTTCACTTTGCCTGTGCAAGGGAATAGTTGAAAATTGATTCGGTAGACCTGGTTCAGGTCCTTGTACTCGTTCGCGATATCGACGACCTTCTTGCAGCAGGCGTTCACCTCTTCGACGATGCGGCTGTAGGCTTCCTCGCATACGCCGAGCGTTGCCCCGGTAATGAACCTTTCGCTCGCATTGTAGCGGTCCACCGCACGCACGGCCATGTTGCCCATCTCCTTGTGCATTGCGCGGATGGCGATGGGGATTGCTTCCGGTGAACCGATGACGGTCTGTTCGGTCTGCGAATAAACCTTGTCTCCGTTCTTCTTCAAAAATCCAGCCTTCACCAGGAAGGCGAGGATGTCGCGGACTTCTTCGGCAGAAACGTATTCCTTGCATTCTTCGGCGATGTCGCGCGGGCGAGCCCCCGGCATCATCGGCGCGAGCTCGCGGATTACGGGATACTTCCAGGATTCATAATACTGGAAGGCGTCGCTGTCGACGACGCGGACCTTGTGTTCCCGCGCGATGCGTTCCATTTCGAGGAGCTCTGCCTTCTTGACGGAATCCTTCGTGGCATTCCCGAAGGCGACGAGGTGGGCGAAGTATTCGCTTTCGTACCCGACGAGTCCCATGGCCTTGGCCACTTGGGGAATTTTGATTTTGGATAGCTTGCTCTGGCCGATGCAGACAAGTTTCAGAAAGTTCGGAGAAGAAAAACCGGCCAGTTTGCAGAACTCGCGCCACGAGAATGCGCCGTGACTTTTACGGTAATCGTAAAAGTCCTGCATAAAGAGGCGGTAATCCTTGTATTCGGTAATGGGTCTCATGCCTATAAATTAGATTGTTTGTAGACTAAAGTCAAATTGAATTCTATACAAAAATGTTGAAATTTTGTAGAAATCGCCAATTTTTATTAAAAATATTTAGAAAAATTCTCTAAATTATACAAATTGTATAATTTGGGTAAACGCGTTAGTTTTTGCCCCGAAAAAAATCTACATTGACGGGACAAAGACACAAGACAGGGTTTCTCGGAACCCGCAACACAAAGAGGAAACTATGGCAAACAAGTACGCCGGAACTCAGACCGAAAAGAATCTCCAGGCCGCCTTCGCAGGTGAATCCCAGGCCCGCAACAAGTACACCTACTTCGCCAGCTGCGCAAAGAAGGAAGGTTACGAACAGATCGCCGAACTGTTCCTGAAGACCGCCGACAACGAAAAGGAACACGCCAAGCTGTGGTTCAAGGAACTCGACGGTATCGGCGACACCGCTGCCAACCTGAAGGCTGCCGCCGACGGCGAGAACTACGAATGGACCGACATGTACGAAGACTTCGCGAAGACTGCCGAAGCTGAAGGCTTTGCGGCCCTCGCCAAGAAGTTCCGCGCCGTTGCCGCTATCGAGAAACGCCACGAAGAACGTTATCGCGCTTTGCTCAAGAACGTGGAAACTGCCGCCGTGTTCGAGAAGAGCGAAGTCAAGGTGTGGGAATGCCGCAACTGCGGTCACATCGTCGTGGGCACCAAGGCCCCGGCCGCATGCCCGGTGTGCGCCCACCCGCAGTCCTTCTTCGAAGTGACCGCTGAAAA
>CADBLC010000257.1 GCA_902795385.1 Fibrobacter succinogenes
CCGGCAAGACACCAATACGGTCTCGCACGATATCGATGGCCCCGAGGGGCGCGCCTACCGCTGGTACCTCACCACGGATTCCTCGGAACAGATGAAAAAGTTCCCCGTCGCATTCTCGGTGTACGGCAACTACATTGAAAACGGCTTCCGCGCCGACATGTTCCAGGGTAGCGATCAGGACTGGAATTCGTACAGGTTGCTGGATGAGTGGGATTTGGACAGTTCCGCCATTACGTCGGGTGACTTACGGCACGACGAGTTCGGTATGCGTACGCGCCTTGCTACGGGCTGGTACACCAACGCGCTGTGGGGTTACCGCCAGGGAGAAAACGAGGACTGGAATTCTTCGCGGGCAAAGCTTTCGCTTGTCCACAAGACGCGCGACGTTTCGAGCGACGTGGGCGTGGTTCGTGTGGCGAGCGTGCAGGATGTCGAGAGAATACCTGCAGGGGCTGTGGCGCCCGTTCGGCAACTTTGACGTGCGCTATACGCGGATTACGGATGCCGCGGAGGAAAATCCGGATGAAGCCGTCGAGGACGAAGTCGCCTATGGAAAGTCCGGAACGGGATTCCGCCTGGTGGGCGACCGTTGGAGCGCGAGCGAAGGCGTAGAGGAAAAGCTTGCGAAACGCCGCGGCGACAGTTTTGGGAAGGAATGGGCCGATTCGCTGCGCTCGCTTACATGGACGCAGACGGCGGAATACCGCGGCCGCCATTTTGGCGTCGAGCATTTTTTGCAGTACGAGCGCAGGGCGCTTGATTCCTCGGATGTGGAGCATTCCTGGATGGGTGACGTGGATGCTCATTATACAGATGATGACCGCGGCATATCGGGTAACGTGAGCTACAAGCTGGGCCTTACGGAAGAACAGACGTACACGGCGGTCTACAAGGCGGTGGCGCCCGGTACCGGCGACGTTCGCTACGACAGCCTTACGGGAGCGTTTATCGAGGATGTCGACAACGGCGACTTTGTTTACGAGGGCATGGGACGTAACGATTCCATCGGTGCGGTGCGTGCCTCCAATGCGGCGTTCTCGCTCGACGTGGAATGGAATCCCGGGCTTAGCCTTGGCGTGCGCAGGGGCATCTTGCGCGATATTACGCTGGGCGGCATGTACAGCGCGGCGGGCGAGGACACGACGGGCAAAAAATTGTTTTTTCCGCCGGCGACGCCTCATGAACTGCGGAAAATTTCTTCGGGAACGATTTCCTGGGAAGCACGCCTGGGATGGATGCACCCGATGGGAATCTCGGTCACCTACAAGCCGGGTGCCGACTACGACAAGAAACTCAGTTCCATGGAGTATTTCGAGACGGTTTTCCATCACGACGTGGATGCCGGATACCAGATAAACGAGAATCACTTTGTCGGTGCGACGTTCCTCCTCGAAGAGGAAGAACTCCAGGCGTTGCAAGACTTGGAATGGAATACGCGTGACTATTCCGGCCGCTACCGCTACAATTTTTTGGACGGGTTCCATGTGCAGCCCGGTGGCCGCTACCGCGTGGGCGAAGGTTCCGACGATGCCGGCTACGAGTTCGATGCCTACCTGTGGGAGGCTTCGCTGCGGCTCGGTTACGCGAAGGATCGCATAGGCGATGCGTTCGTGCAGTTCTCGGCCATCCAGATGGAAAGCGGCGACGATGTCGTTCCGTACCAGATGATGTCGGGTTACAGCGAGGGGCGTACGTACCGTCTCGAGGCGTCGGCATCGGTAGAAATAAATGACTTCCTTTCGTTCGGGCTGCATTATGTGCTGCGGTTCGGCAATGCGGAAGAGAACATTTTCCAGAAGCTGAGCACAGAAGCGAGGGCGGTGTTTTGATGATTGATAATGGATGATTGATAATTGATGATTAATGATTAATGATGGATGGTGTCATCCTGAGCGTAACGCCGCAAGGCGTGAAGTCGAAGGATCCAGACCAGAAGAAATTGTAGTTTAGGATATGTTATGAATCGGTTGATGGTATACATACTGCTCTTGGCGGCCTTCGCGTTGGCGAAGGGCGGGGACGCATGTACC
This sequence comes from Fibrobacter succinogenes, assembly GCA_902795385.1. Lineage (GTDB taxonomy): Bacteria > Fibrobacterota > Fibrobacteria > Fibrobacterales > Fibrobacteraceae > Fibrobacter > Fibrobacter succinogenes_P. The sequence goes on from CADBLC010000257.1 coordinate 2,031, forward strand.
GTCGACAGCATCGCATGGGTGGGGGAGCACGAATCTTTCGACGAATCGCAGATGGCGCCTGCCCTCGGCAAGCCCTGCGATGCCTGGAAACCTCTTGCCGCAAAACTGGAGCGCTACTACGAAGACAAGGGTTTTGTCGCGGTGCGCGTCTTTGGTAGCCTGCGCGGGGATGGCCTGTCGCGCATTCTTGAACTTCGCCTGGAACGCGGGCCCGGCTACGTTTGGGCCGCTTCCGAGAATCTCGAGAATGGCGGTACTAAGCCGGAGGTGTTCCGCAGGCTGAGCGGCATCGAGGAAGGTTCCGCCGTATCCCTCACGGATTTGGAACGCTCGGAACGCAAGCTCGCGCGACTCGGGTACTACGAGCAGGTTTATCCCGTGCGCCTGTTCCGCGACGCATCGCGCAACCGTATCATTCCCGCCTACGGCATGCGCAAGGCGAACGTCTCGCGCGCCGAGGGCCTGCTTACGTACTCCAGTGAAGATAACGTATGGGAAGGCCAGGTAGACGTGAGTCTGTACAATATCGCGGGGACGGCGCGCGACTTGCTTCTGGAAGGCTTTACGGGCGAAGATTCCAGGCATCTTACAGGCAGCTACAAGGAACCCTGGATTTTCGGGACTCCCTGGAACGTGATGGTGCGCGGGCACTTTGACGAGGAGACTGCCCACGTGCAGGAAGACGGTTCCGATGCCAAGGAGGTTGTCGAGAGGGAAGTCGTCGGCGAGGTGGGTATTACCCGCGATATCGGATTCGAGTTCACCGTGGGCATATTCTTTGGCATCAGCGAAGACGACAAGCATTCTTCTGCTGAAATTTCGTACGTGTCGCTGGACCGTTTCATCTTGCCGCGCAAGGGCTGGCGCTTTGACGGCTCGCTCACGTGGAAAATGGACCGTCCCGATTCGCTCGACAACTTCTTGCGCTCATCCGGGCGCGTGACCGCCTATTTCCCGCTGTACGGGAACGTGATTACGCGCTTTGGCGGTACCGCGGGCGGCATATTCCCCGTAGACGCCTCGCTCAAGAGGATGGACTACTTCGCCCTTGGCGGGCTAGACAACTTCAAGGGAATGCAGTACCGCATGCTCCGCAGCCGCTCTTTCGGGCTCTCGGAATTCGCGCTCCTGTGGCAAGACGGCTATGACCTGAGTATCGAGGCGTTCTACCAGCCGGGACTGTACCGTCGCATGAATCCGGGGCACGGCTGGGCCCGCGAACAGGATTACGGCATCGGCTTTACGCAGTACCGCAAGAATTGGAGCGTGAACCTGTATTACGCCCTGCGCAACGGCTGCAACTACCTCGACGGCATCCTCGGCTTCGG
>CADBLC010000258.1 GCA_902795385.1 Fibrobacter succinogenes
AGCTGGTTGATGAACAGCATGCAGGTGTTGGACTTGGAGAGGATGCCGGTAAGCTTGCGGAGCGCCTGGCTCATGAGGCGGGCCTGGAGTCCGACGTGGTTGTCGCCCATTTCGCCGTTGATTTCGGCCTGCGGTACGAGAGCGGCCACGGAGTCGACGACGATGATGTCGATGGCGCCGGAGCGGACGAGCGTTTCGGCAATGTCGAGCGCCTGCTCGCCGGTATCGGGCTGGGAGACGAGGAGGGATTCGATGTCGACGCCGAGCTTGCGGGCATAGACGGCATCGAAGGCGTGTTCGGCGTCGATGAAGGCCGCTACACCGCCGAGTTTTTGGGCCTCGGCAATGGCATGCAGGGCAAGGGTCGTTTTACCGGAGGATTCGGGTCCGTAAATCTCGATGATGCGGCCACGCGGGAACCCGCCGACGCCGAGCGCCATGTCGAGCTGGATACAGCCGGACGGGATGACGGGGATGTCTTCGACGGGCTGCTGCCCGAGAGCCATGATGGAACCTTTACCGTAGTTCTTCTCGATCTGTGCGATAGCGGCTTCGACTGCCTTGGCTTTGTCCGAGGAAAGGTTGCTGGTGGGTGTTGCTTTCTTTGCCATGATTTTTGACTCCATTTTTTTGTTTCTTGTTTAAATATACTATTTAGTGTTCGTTTGTGCAAGTGCTTTTTTGGTTATTTATCAAAAAAAGTAGCTTGCCTAACACCATTAAAACGGATTTTTGTCGGATTTCGTTCCGATTTCCGTCGAAAATTTCTGAAAAGGACACTTTTTCGCGGTTATTGGCGACGCACATCCATATAAAGCCGACAGGTTTTCCCGGTTCTGCGCCGGTGGGGCCCGCGATTCCGGAGGTCGAGACGGCCCATTGGCAACCGAACTTGCGGAGGGCGCCCTCGGCCATGGCCTCGACGGTCTGAGCGCTTACCGCGCCGAACTGCTCGAGTACGGCATGCGGAACGCCCAGCAGGTTCTCCTTGACCTCGTTGCGGTAGGCGACGATGCCGCCGGCGAGGATGTCGGAAGACCCGGGTTCGGCAACGATGCTTGCGGCGATGAGCCCGCCCGTGCAGGATTCTGCCGTGGCCATGGACTCTCCCTTGTCGAGCAGGGCCGCCTTGATTTGCACGACCAGCTCGTGGATTTGCCTGTCCAATGTTGCGTTGTTCATTTCCATGTCCTTAATCTAGAAACAAATTAGTGTCAAAAGATGACATTTTACGGAAAGCCCGCAAAACGTTGAAAAAAATAAAATAAAAAGCCCCGTCGCGCCAAGTTTTTTATATTTGCGTCGATGTTTACGCGTTCCCTAATGTTGTTCCTGGCGGCATGCCTCTGCATTGCCGTTCCGGCGCTTGCCGACGGAGACTCTACGGAGGCCATCAAGGTGACGCAGAAGGGGGTGACCGGTATAGAGTCCATCGATACCCTCACCGTGAACGAGTGGGATATTCCCACGGAGCACAATTCGCTCCCCTTGACCATGCTGTTCAGTATTTTGCCCGGCGGCGGCCAGTACTACACGGGCCATTACGTGCGCGGCGGCTTTATCACGGGTATCGAGGCGTTGCTCATTTACGAAGTCTATGTGAACAAGTCCTGGCAGAAGGATCGCGTTTACGAGCAGGCCAAGCCGTTCCAGGATTCTGTGGCGATGATGACCGAGGCCATCATGAGGAATCCCGACCGCGACAGCTTGCCCAGCCTTTACGAAAAGCGTAACGAGTACGCGACGCGCGTGCGCGAGCTGAGCGACAAGAAGATGGAGACCTTTACAGCATGTTCGATGCCTTTGGCATCTGGTACAACAACCATTACCGCAGCGTGGAACTGCGCAGCATGAAGAAGGCCCTGTTGCTGGGAATTGTTCCGGGTCTTGGCCAGATGTACAACGGGGAGTTCGGCAAGGCAGGCCTTTTGTACATGAGCATCATCGGTGCCACCACGAGCATTATGACCTCGCAGCACATGGTTAATTACTACCTCAAGCGCAAACACGTCTTGGGTGACGAGGCTCCGAATTCCGACGAGTACGAAAAGATAACCGAACGTGTGACGTACTACCGCAAGAACCGTAACCAGTACATTTGGGGCATGGCGTTAATTTATATATACTCCCTGGCCGATGCGGCTGTAGACGCCTTGCTGAGCGACTTTGACAATCCGTTGCACTTGGCGGTGCTTCCGAACTTGGGGACCGGCGGTGCCCGTGCGATGTTCTCTGTAGACTTTTAGCGATGGGCTTTGGGCTGTCATCCTTGGCCAACGGCCGAGGATCCATCATCAATTATCAATCATCAATTATCAATTATCACTAATCAATCGCCCATCACAAGCGGTGGCATCTTGATGCCGTCGTGGACCGTCTTGAATGTGCCGCGGTAGTGGCCTTCGGCGTTGCGCTTCAGGTCGAAGCGCGTCACCATCGTATAGCTGAATTTGCCTTCAACGAAGTCCTCGTCGGGCAGTCCGCAGGCGAAGTGCTGCAGGGCGGCGATGACGCCCGCGTGGGTGACGTACAGGAACTCGCCGTCGTCGTCGAGCGTGTCGGTGAATGATTCAACGCGCTTGTCCACGTCAAAGAAGCTTTCGCCTTCGGGAAAGCGGTAACCGCGCAGGTCGGCCATCCAGGCGTACATCTCGGAGCGCGGGACGGCGGTAAGCTTTTGCCCTTCCCATGTACCGAAGTTGATTTCCTGGATGGAGTCTTCCTTTTCCACGGGGAGTCCCGTAGCCAGCGAGACCTTCTCGGCCAGGCGGTAGGCGCGCAGCAGCGGGCTCGAGAATAGCCTGGCCGGCTTGGCTCCGGCTTTCAAAAAATCTTCTATGGCACCCGAGGCCTCGCTCTCGAACGTGGGGGAGACGTCGAAGTCGAGCCTGCCGTAGCAGACGTCGTTCGGATTGTAGGGCTTGGTATGGCGGATGGTCCAGAGAATCATAAATAAAAAAATCCCAGGCGACCCGAGCACATAAAAATTCGCAAGTCCGTTGCTGCTTTCGCCCTGGCGAGTTGCCCACAAATAATCATTGCTCGGGGCCTAGGAACCCGCAATATAGCTTGTTTTTGTTAAAATGACAAGAATTTATGCTAAAAAATGCGTTTTTTGTCACACAAAAAGCGTAATATACCATTATGGAATAAGACGCAATGAAAAAGTACATTTACATTAATTATATTTTACACAGGGATTGGGTGAAATCGGCTTAGTCCGCTTGTGGGTTTTTGGATGCCGTTTCAACGGGGCTATGCCCCCTAGGAGTGACTATGGTTAGGTGTGAATTCAAATTTGCACTAGAGTTCTTGGCCTTGAGCCTTTTGGCGCTCTGGGGAACGGGGATTAGTGGCGAAGGCGTCGTCTTTAGTAATAACAAGGTTTTTATTAACGATTCCAACGGCTATTCTGGTAGCGCTACTGGCGGCTTGTCCTTTACAAACGAAGCCCATTCCTTGGGTGGACCTTTGGCTTTTGGTGGTGGTTTCAGTACAGGAACTGGTGGAGATAGTATTCTGAACGGCCCGAGTCATTTTGGTGGACGAATTTCTTTGACTTTTAATTCCTCGGCTCTAGGCAAGGTTATTTGGAATGGTCCCATTTGCAGCGATGTAAACGGTTTTGACTATTTCGACAATGTCCGTACAAGCGAGGGGCGGGTACCGGAAAAAACTTGTGATTCGGAAAAAGTCCCTGCCATCGACAAGACACTTGATGTCCCCAAGGTAAACCATACCGGGTTTACGTATGACCGTGAAGTTGATTCTTACCTGTTCAAGGATAAGACGAACTATATCGATATTCCTGAAGGCGAGGGCTTTTACACTATCCATGTGAAGGGTGATATCCGCATGGAGAGTTATAACGATTTCCTGTATATCCGTATGCCTGAAGGTCGATATGTGAGAATCATTATTGATGGAAAATTTGATATCTCGTCTGACTTGCACAATATCCTTGTCATGACGGTAAAGGGCGGTGAATGGAATGAAACCGATAAGCGATGGGATGGCGGTACACAGGAAACTGTGGATAATAAGGACTACGGCGGAACCTTGTTGTTCTACTCGCCGAACGATATCAATTTCCCGTCGGAAGAATGCCATATCCAGGGAACGTACATTTCTGGGGGTACAATCGCCTTCAAGGACCATTACCGTTTTGCCGGACAGCTTTTGGCCAAGAAAGTCCAGATCCACCACGACTTCGATGCGGGTGATTTCCGCTATGTGCAGTTCTACCCGGCCAAGCTCAAGGTGGACAACAAGAAAAAACTCCGTGAAGACCACGAAGACATTGGCGATACGGTGCGCCTGTACCTGAGTCTGGAACCGTCGACCAGGGTGCCGTTCCGCTACTGCTACGAATTCCTGGACAAGTCCGCCGACAATTCCGGCACCAAGTACGCCCACCGCGACGACATTGTCGATGCGAACCTCCCGCTTTGTGAAAACGGCGATACGGTAAGGTCCCAGTTCGAAAAGGGGAAGACGACGCTCGCGAACCCGATTATCCTGCATGCGAAGTACGACGCCCTGCTGGAAGATGACGAACGCTTCTACATCCGCGTGTGCGACCTGGAGGCGGCTGTGTACGCCGACGGTGACAGAACCGAAAAGTGCGCAAGGCTCCCCATCGACATCATCAACGTGCCTAAGAGCCCGCTCAGTGTGGACTTCACCGTAATCGGCTTCATGAACGACCCGCTCGTGATCGACAGCTTCCCGGCCATGAACCCGGACTCGTCGCTCCTGAAGGACTATTCCGTGAAAATCGAGAAGACGGTATCTGTCGGTACGCTCACGCTCGACGGGAATCCTGTCAAGGTGGGGGATGTTATCGATGCGAAGGACCTCCCGAAGCTTGTATTCAAGGGCAAGGCGGACGAGTTCGGCGCCCCGTACGACTCCCTGCGCTATTCCATTATCCGCAATTCCGACAATACCGTCTCGGACTATTCGTACCTGCTTTCCATCAACCTAGTGTCGGCCCTGTTCCCGGTGCCTGAAAATTCCAAGAAGGATACGCCGGTCGGTTACGTAGAAACGGACATGGCTTCGCCCACGTTCAGCATGGCCGACCCGACGGGGACGTTCGTCATCGATGCTTCCTCGGGACTCATCACGGTTGCTGAGGACAGTACCATCGACTACGAAGTGAAGGACATGTACCTGGTCAACGTGACCATAACGAGCGGTACGGCAACAAAGTCCGTCGCCGTGCAGATTGTAGTTGTCGACGTGAACGATCCTCCTTCTATCAAGGATACCACGATGAGCGTCCGCGAGAACGAGCCCGTGGGAACCGAGGTTGGCGTGCTGGCCTTCTACGACCAGGACGGCCCGAATTCCGGATTCCGCCAGAACTCCTTTAGCCTGGTGGGCGGCGACTCCAGCAAGTTCGCCATCGACGCGACAAGCGGTAAGATTACGACCCGCGCCGTGTTCGACTACGAGGCGCTCCCTGCCGACAAGAAGTACTATACCGTCAAGGTGCAGATTATCGATAACGACGGCTACAAGAGCCTGGCCGATGTCCGCATCAATATTGTGAACGTCATCGAGACTTCCGTCATCGTCGTGACGCACGCGGAATCGGGTAACGGCAGCTTCGACAAGTCGAACCCCGAACTGCCCATCAAGGTGAACGACAAGACGGTGACGCTCTCGTGGACGGGCGACGGAATCCCGCAGCCCGATACGACTCTCAAGAACCTCCACGAAGGCAATAACGTGGTGCGCCTTACCTACTACGACAAGACGAAGGACGGCCCCGCGATTCTCGACGTGACTATCTTCGTGTGTACCAAGACTCCCGAGCTGGAACTTTCCACGAAGGTCGAGGAAATTCCTGCGTTCAACATCTATACTGTCGTGGAGCAGCCTGCCGAGGGCGACACATCGTTCTACGTGAACAAGAAGAACAACGACATCTCCATCAAGATTACGGAACCGGTGCTCGACTCCACGTACACGGATTCTACGTGCAACTACAAGACGCGCGACGTCAAGGTCTCCGCGGTGCCGTTCGACACGCTCAAGCTTTCGGAATCCACGCTCAAGGCCGTGCAGAAGATTTCTTCGGAAAAGATCATGCTGAACGACATGCCGTCGGGCGGCGCCAAGCGTTCGCCGTATAACGACAGCCTCGTGCTCGTGAGCTACAGGGAACGTATCGGT
>CADBLC010000259.1 GCA_902795385.1 Fibrobacter succinogenes
TAAGACTGGATAACAGGGGAAACAATTTCATTACTCATGTTTTTCAATATAGTAAATAAAAAAATTAAAGACCAACGACGACTACGAGAACTTGATGCGAGGGTCAACAAGCGTGTAGAGGATATCGCTGAAGAGGCGGCCCACCATCGCCATGAGGCTACTCAGGAAGATAATTCCCATGACCACGTTGTAGTCACGGTTCACCATGGAGTTGTAATAGAGCAGGCCCATGCCGTCAATATCGAAGACCTTTTCAATCAGGAGCGCCCCCGCAAACATCAGGGTACAGATTTCGGAAAGGCGGGTGGCAATCGGGATGAGCGCGTTACGGAGCGCATGGCGCACGAGCGCCTGGTTGAAGCTCATACCTTTGGCTAAGGCGGTACGCATGTAATCCTTCCCCAGTTCCTCGAGAGCGGAATTCTTCATGAGGAAGGTCAGGAACGCGAACTCGCTGATCATGTAACAGAAAATCGGAAGGACCAGGTGATGGCCCAGGTCCGCAATCTTCCCGAAGAATGAGAAATCCTCGAAGTCATCGCTCGTGAGGCCGCCCAGCGGGAAGATATCGAGGTATGAACCGCCCGCGAGGAAAATGATGAGCAAGATGCCGAGCGCGTATCCAGGCATCACGTAGCCCGAGAAAATCACACCCGAAGAAAGGGAATCAAGTTTGCTCCCGTGATGAACCGCCTTCCAGAGACCAAGCGGGATACAGACAAGGTAACTCAGGAAGAACGAAGTGATACCGAAGAACAGCGAAATCGGGAAACGGCTCACGATGACATCCCAGACCGGGAGACCGTAAGTGTAGCTGGAACCGAGGTCGAGGTGCAGCACGTTCCAGAGCCAGGTCAGATAGCGCTTCCAGGCCGGCTGGTCAAAACCGAAGTACGCCTGGATTTGGGCTATCTGGTCGGGCGAGAGCGCCTTGGAGGCATCTACCCCGCCCTTCATGGCCGCAGCCTGCTGCGCACGCGAAATCATTTCCTCCACGGGACCACCCGGCAACAGCTGGATGAGTATAAAACACACCAGCGAAATCCCGATGAGAGTCGGGACCATAAGCAGCAGACGTCGGAGGATATAAGAACGCATAGTTAGACGAGAGACGAGAGACGAGAGACGAGAGAAATAGACATAAAATATTGAATTTTATCGTAAAAATGAATTTTAAGAGAGAGAACTTTATTTACAAACAAAAAATTTTTTCTCTATAATTTGCGCGAAGCGCCATTATAAATCTTTCGTCTTTCGTCTGTAGGCACGAAGTGCCGTTCTCTCGTCTAAATTTACCTCATCTTTCCGGAGCGCAGGACGTCCATCATGTTGAAGGGTTTGGCGGTACCGGCAGCAATCTGCTCGGCGAGGAAGTTCACGGCGTCCACGGTGCCTTCGGCGTAAATCTTACGGCCGCACACGTTGTGCTGGAACTCGAAATGAACGGTGCCGTCGGCGCTGTCGAGGCTGTAGGTGTGGAAGGCGTGACCGCCGAGGTATTCCTCGGGCACGTGCATGCGTTCCATCTGTTCCTTTTCGTCACGGACCTTCTCGATATCGTCCGGCGTGTAGGCAAAGCCCATCTTCTGGAAGGTGCCCACGACAGCACGGGCCGTACCGCTCGTGTCGGCCTTGGTCTTCTGGTGGCTTTCGACCACGGAAAGTTTGTATCCGTCGAATGCAGACGGGAACTCGTTCGCGAGGAACTCGATCATGCTCTGGAAGGCGACAATCTGCTTTGCCATGTTCGGGGCGATAACGCTCGGGTGGTTCGCTTCGGCCACAAGGCGGGCAAGCGCTTCGCGGTCACCACCGGTGGTGCCCATCACGAAGGGAATCTTGTGCTTCACGTAGAAGGCTGCATTGTCGTTCACAGCTGTCGGGTGCGTGTAGTCGATACAGATGACGTTCGGGTACTTCGCAAGCACTTCGCCGATGCGTTCTTCGCGATTGCTCGGCTTCAAAAGCTGGATGGTCTTCCCCGCCACTACGGCCTCGTTTTCCACGATAATCTCGCCCGTCAATGAATACGGGACAAGTTCCAAGCCGCGGGCAACGCAAGTTTCGGCCACAATGCGGCCCATGTTGCCCGGAATACCATTAACCATCACTTGTACAGACATAAGTGCTCCTGTTTTTTTTTGAGAAACAAGATAGTTTTTTTAGACGAGAGACGAGAGACGAGAGACGAGAGAATGTTGGAAAAGAGGCTAAGAATGAGCCTCGGGCCTCGCGCCTTTCCTCCAGCGATTTAATTCGTAATCCTTGAGACTGGCGAGAGCGTCTCTTGACTTTTGCATTTTCTTCGGGGAATCAACATTTGCAGGCATTCGCGACAATGCGGTTCCGACTCGTTTTGCGAAATGGCCCACGGTTTCGCCAGTTTCACGGCGGTATCCGCAGCGGGCAAGCGCACGTTCTGCGGCATTCAGCTTTTTGGCCCATTCAAGCGCCTTGGCCGAGAGTGTCGCCCTATTTTTCAGTCGCTTCCTATAGGCGATTCGAAGTTTACGGCCGACAAAACCCGCTACAAGAATGAAAAGCACAGTATAAAGAATCGGACTTTCCAGGAGAGATGTCGAGTTGTTTTGCCAACGGTCGACGATACGACGCCACTCGCCCTCCTTGAGCGCATGCATCACGCGGGCGAACCGCCCGCGTACGCCCTCCCATTTGACGCTCCACCAACTTGGGGCTACCGCGAACTGCGGCAAAATGGGAGGCGTCGGGTCGAAGATAACCCAGCGGTTGTCTACAAACGCTTCGACCCATGCATGCGAATGCTTGCGCCGGAAAATGCTATACGGCAAGCCCTCGACGACTTCGGGATTCGCAAAGCCCGTCACGTACCGCGCAGGAATCCCCAGGCGGCGCAGTACCAATGCAGAAAGTGTCGCATAGTATTCGCAAAAACCCTGCTTCGCGTTCCAGAAAACGGCAAGCGGGTCATTTTTCGTTCTCCCCCAACGCGAAATTCCCGGCACCGTAAGGGAATAGGTAAAGTTCGAGCTGTAAAAAGCAAGCATCTTCTGCAAAATAAG
>CADBLC010000260.1 GCA_902795385.1 Fibrobacter succinogenes
CATGTACCAGGCGATAACCATCTGCACGTAGTAGCGGTCGGTGGGGCATTCCGCGCGGCCAGCGTCATCAAATAGATTTTCGTCGATGGCGGCGACAAGTTTCAGCTGGCTCTTGTCGAATCGATCGTCCAGAAAGAACGCCATCAGCATGTTCACGCCGAAGCGAACCGTATAGGGTTTGGCCGACTTCAGCCATTCGCAAATCTTGGCGTAAAAACGCGATTCGTCCTTCAGCAGCGCCTTCGGGGATTTTCCGTCGCATACCGCCCAGTTATCGATGTAGGGCAAGAACTGCTCGATGCGGCGCACACATTCGTCAAAATCCTTGATGCGTTCGACCACAAAAAGGTGGACCTGGTTCTCTTCGAAATACTTGTGCGGAAGCTTGTCCAGGAACTTGTCGAGTTCTACCGGCGTCGCAGACGAAGCAAATTCCTTCGCGATTTTTCTCATCGTGGGCACGCGCACGCCGATAATCGTTTTCTTGTCGATGTTCGGCAACAGCGATGCATGGAAATCGCGGTACTTCAAATCCTGTTCGACCAGCAGGCGCTTGACAAGTTCAGCGGGAGACATAGATTCATGCAATCCTTAATAACACGAGTTATTATAAAGAAACTCTCGCATTTCTTCTTCGGTATAATAGTCTTCACAAACATCCTCAATCTCATGCACAGTTGCATTTGAAACCAAGGCTCCAAATAATCCACCGATAGTAGCACCAAGTCCAATAAATCCCAAAAGCGAACCAGTATCTTTAATCAAAAAAACAAGACTCCCTGCCCCTATTGTAAAAAAACCTCCAAAAGCCAACGCCCCTAGTGTCACATTATACAGCATTTCATTTCTTACAAAATAAGAATTATCCTTAATTACGCCATTTTTACAAAGCACCACACTATCTATTGGTACAGCGAGGTACAGTTCTTCTCTTTCCGAATATTCAACTCCGCTACGCGGAAAGACGATATAATCATTTCGCGCATCATAGCAAAACTTGTCCGCAACAAACAACGTCACACTATCATCCGTTTCTGCTTCATAAGCAATTCTCGTTGGCCAGGTTAATATTTCAGCACCATCGTACTCGATTAGTTCTCCCTTGCTTCTATCAGGCATTTTTGATGGATGGTAAGTGTGAGTTGGATTTACACAACCCACAACAAAAACAACCAACATCAAGCATATGATTAGCCTTGCCATATTAACACGAAAGGAGAAGCCTTTTATTCAATGAATAATTATAGATAATTTAATTTTCAATTTTTTCTTGGCTTCTTTTCGTACCAGTACTATGCCGGTGTTTTCGGCTTAATCCTCGCGCTCAGATAGCTGAGCACCAGATTCTGCCACACCACGTAACATGTGGGAGCGAGCGCCACCACCGGGCCCGCATACAGGGTGGAAATCCAGATGACGAGCGTCGTATTCTTCTGCCCCATGCTCTGGGAACTCTCGATGGGGCGGCGGTTACGTTCGCAGAACCATCCCAACGCAAACAGCAATATGCAAAGGACAAGCGACACACCCGCCATCAAGGGGAGCTTGCCGCTATTCCACAGTTCCGTAAAGCCCATCTCGCGGATATCGTAACTTGCCTTCGCCAAAATCACGAACACCGAGAACGTCCAGATGAACATCGTGTACTTCTGGAATTTGGCGGCACGGTCGGCAAGTTCCGGGTAAAACGCGCGGAGGCCGAGCGCAAACGCGAGCGGGATACTGATGATGGGTTGGATGGTATTGAAAATCTTCATCGCGATTTCGCTCAAGTTCGCTTCCGTTCCGGTGAGGTAGCCAAACACGACGGGAATCGAGAAACACGCAATCAAGTTTCCGCTCAAGAAAATCTTCAAGGCAAGCGATGCCGAACCGCCGAGCATCTTGGCCATGGCGGGGGCGGCATTCGCCGGCGGGCACAGCGCGATAATCGCACCGCCAAGCAACACTTCGCGCGGAAGTCCGAACAAATTAACAATTCCGGCAAGGATAGCCACAAGCAACAAGCTCACCACGAGCGCGCGAATTTCAATCTTGAAAGTATAGCCGTGAGTCTGCGGAGGAATCTTAGTCACGAACGTCAAGAACATCATGGAACCGATCAAGAAAGGCATCATCGGCGAAAGCACATGCGCCTGCGGGATCAAAATCCCGAGGATTATCGCAACAGGCATTAGTATAGCGCGCAGGTTCTTCATATCGCGCCCAAATTTAGAAAAATGCTATATTTCGCTTCATGCTACGTTCCAAGTACCAGGCTTTCACGGATACGACTTCCGAGAACGTCTTCAAGGCGAAAAAACAGGCGAATCCCCTCACGCTGGTCGTGCTGGGCTATTTGCTCATCATAGCCATCGGGGCCGTACTTCTCCACCTGCCTGTTTCTACGCGCGAACCTATCGACTTTTTGCAGGCGCTGTTCACGGCGACTTCCGCCGTCTGCGTCACCGGACTTTCCGTCATTGACATCAGCACCACGTTCACCGGGTTCGGCAACTGGGTCCTCGTCGTCTTGATGCAGCTGGGCGGCCTCGGTATCATGACCGTATCTACGGTGCTCATTTTGCTCGCCGGCATGCACCCGGGATTCAACCACCAGTCCGTACTACTTTCGAACTTCACCCAGGAAGGTAACGTCGACGCGAAGAGGATCCTCATGGCGGTGCTCCCCTTCACGTTCATCCTCGAAGCTATCGGCGGGGTCGTCTACTTCACGCAGTTCAGCGGGATGGAGATGTACGACCGCATTTTCTGTTCCGTCTTCCAGGCGGTCAGCTCGTTCTGTAACGTCGGGTTCACGCTGTTCCCCGACTCGCTCGTGCAGTTCCAGCTCAACCCCGTCATGAACATCACGACGTGCATCCTCGCGCTCGCGGGTGGGTTCGGCTTCCTCGCCATTACCGAACTGCAGTACGCCTTCGACTTCAAGCTCCGCAAGTTCCGCAAGATATCGCTCCACACGCGCATCGCGACGTTCTGCACGCTCATCATCGTCGTCGCAAGCATCATCGCCTTCATGCTCACCGAATGGGGCAACA
>CADBLC010000261.1:0-3017 GCA_902795385.1 Fibrobacter succinogenes
AGTCATATCGACAACGATGAGGTGGTTGTCGGTACCGCCACTAATAACCCTGTAACCGAGCTTCTGCATTTCATCGGACATAGCCTGAGCGTTCTTGATGACGTTCTTGGCGTAGGTCTGGAATTCCGGCTGCAGAGCTTCGAGGAATGCAACGGCCTTACCGGCGTTGATGTGGTCATGCGGACCACCCTGCATGCCCGGGAACACGCCCTTGTCGATTTCCTTAGCGAGAGAAACTTCCTTGAGTTCACCCTTCACCATCTTCTGGATGGTGCGGTCCTTGCACATAATGATAGCGGAACGCGGACCACGGAGAGTCTTGTGGGTCGTGGTCGTCACGATGTCGAAGTACGGCACCGGAGAATCAATAGCCTTACCGGCGATGAGGCCAGCGACGTGAGAAATATCAGCCATGGTGAGGGCGCCGACTTCGTCAGCGATTTCCTTGAAGCGCTTCCAGTCGAGGTTACGGCTGTAGGCAGAGAAACCGGCGAGGATCATCTTCGGCTTTTCGCGGAGAGCGATTTCACGGACCTTGTCCATATCGATGCGGCCAGTTTCCTTATCGACTTCGTACTGCACGAAGTTGTAGAGCATACCGGAGAAGTTCACCGGATGGCCGTGAGAAAGGTGTCCACCGTGGTCGAGCTTGAGGCCGAGGACCTTGTCGCCCGGTTTGAGGACGGCGAAGTACACGGCAGCGTTGGCCGGAGAACCGGACAGCGGCTGGATGTTCACGTGGTCGCAACCAAAGAGCTTCTTGCAACGTTCGATGGCCAGGGCTTCCATCTTGTCGATCACTTCGTTACCACCGTAGTAGCGCTTGCCAACGTAGCCTTCGCTGTACTTGTTGGTGAGCACGGAACCCATGGCTTCCATGACGGCCTTGGAGGTGTAGTTTTCAGAAGCGATGAGCTCGATGCCGTATTCCTGGCGTTCGGCTTCTTCCTGAATGATGTTGTAGATTTCCGGATCGGTCTGTTGCAGTGTAGATTTGAGCATTTAGCTACTCCTTGATTTTCGTACAGCCCAAATTTAGTAATATGCGCGAATTTTACGATACGTCATGGACTCTTTTTTCGTGACGAACCTACCCCGCCCCGCCCACTTGCGTAAAGTTTTGGTTACATTTAAATGTGTACAAATCACACCCGTCATCGCGAAAACCACATTTTAAGCCCGCGTAATAAGAAAATATGTATATATTAGACGCATAAGAAGACTGACCGCACCTTGAAGGAGAATCAAAGAATGAGTCAAGCTCTATTTTCGCTCTACAAATGTCCCAATTGCGGAGAACAGAACCCTCCCGAAAGCATCTATTGCGGAGAATGCGGAACAAAGCTGATCAAGACATGTTTCCATTGTTCATCCAAGATTCCGGTACAATCAAAGTTCTGTAACATTTGCGGGGCCCGCTACGAAGAGGTCAAGCACGAATTCAAGCAGGATACGCCGGTACACGTCTACACGATGCCTTCCCCCACCGAAGAAAGCGATATCCTTACGGATGCACGTGACCAGCAGAAATACAAGATGGTAACAATCGGCAACCAGGTGTGGCTTGCCGAGAACTTTAGGTTCATGACACAAGGTTCGTTCACCTACGACGGGAACAACGATCGCGCCGATACCTACGGGCGTCTGTACACTTGGGAAGCTGCCCAGAAGGTCGCTCCCCCGGGCTGGCATGTGGCCACCCGCAAGGACTTCCTGGAACTCGCACGCTTCTGCAAGAGCCAAGGCAAAGGCGAAGTGGGAACGATGCTCAAGTCCCGCGACCTGTGGAAAGACCAGGGCGTATTCGGGCCTGGCAAACCGGGAGCCGACGCCGTGGGATTCGCTGCCAAGCCGGCCGGCAACAGGACAAGCGCAGGCGTTTTCGGATACATGGGTTCCTTTGCGTACTTCTGGTGTGCCGACGAGGAGAACGAGACTCGCGCCTACTACAGGCACCTGAGCTACTTTACCGGAACATTCCAGGAACTGACGAGCAAAAAGCAATGCGCCTTTAGCGTAAGGCTCGTCAAGAATCCGTAGACTTTAACAATAAAAGAAGGTGAAACCATGCAGATTACAAGAAAAGAAAACAAGAGCGCCCTAATTCTTTCTATCGAGGGCATCATCGATTCCGCTACGGCGCCCCAGTTCGAGGAAGCCCTTTACGAAGCCAGCAGGGAAACCAAGTCCCTGACACTGGACTTCGCCGAAGTCGGCTTCATTTCGTCGGCAGGATTGCGCGTATTGCTTTTCACCCAAAAGAAGATGAACGCCTCGCAGGGCACCCTGACGCTCATCAACGTGAGCGAATCCGTTCGCGAAGTATTCGAACTGACTGGATTCGTAAGCGTTCTCAATATCGCTTAGCGAAAGAAACGCTACAGACAAGGGAAGTTATCCCGGACAAAAGGACGTCTAGACTACACGTCCTTTTTTTCGTCTTCTTTTGCAGCCTTGGCCGCAGCGGCCTTGTCGGCGGCACGTTCCAGGCGCGCGGGCTTCCCGGCCAAATTACGGATGAGGCCAAACAATGCCGAAAGTTCATTGCGCGTAGGGTGAATGCGCTGCAGGAGCGTATTGAGGAAGTTGTCGCGCCAGGCCTGGTCGTGGTATTGTCCGGTCAAGTAACGGTCGAGGAACTTCTTGAAGCTATCAATCTGGTCGATGGTGGCCGGAGCCGTTTCGCAGGCGCCCTTCGTCCCGCGCTTCGCGCGCCCTTCGCCATTCGCAAGCGCTCCGCTGCGGCAGAGTTCGTACAGGCCCACCGTCACCGCCTGCGCCAAGTTGAGGCTCATGAGTCCCGGCACCGGGATTTCGCACTGGTACGTGCAAGCATTCACCTCTTCGGTTTCGAGCCCGCAGGATTCGCGACCGAACACGAGCGCAATCGTTCCATTCTCGGGCAACAGTTCCGAGAGCCCAGGCATCATCGTGTGCTTGATGGCAGACCCGTAAATGCGGCGGCTGAACGCAACGGCGCAGGCGCAATCGCCAATGGCGTCTTCGAACTTGTGCAC
>CADBLC010000261.1:3084-3583 GCA_902795385.1 Fibrobacter succinogenes
ACGTTATGAGGATGTTCCGGTTCAACAAGTACGACTCTGAATTTGCGCATATCTAAACTTTCCACTTAAAATCTTTTCCGCGGATTTCGTTTTCAATTACTTCGCCGGGTTGAATTTCGGCGCCGGCATAAATCACGGAATGCTTGAGGGATACGCCGGCAGGAATCTCGACGCCGGGTTCAACGACAGCTTCGTCCGCGCTGCGGCCCAATTCCTTGAGGCGGGCCTCCACCGCTGCCATCAAGCCTTCGGGCGAGCCCATGTCAATCCAGGTTGCATGCAACTGCGTCATGTCCACGAAGGGCGCGCAGCCCGAAGCAATCTCCTGCTTCCAGAATTCACGGATATCGAATTCGCCTTCACGGATGCGCGAAAGGGCTTTGTCGCTGTACCACGAGACTCCCGAGAACGTCGCGGGCGTCCCCTCTTCGCTCCCGAAGCGCCCGGCAACACCGGCCAAGCGGCCGTCCGCACCGACACGGAACGTATTCACCTTCGG
>CADBLC010000262.1 GCA_902795385.1 Fibrobacter succinogenes
AAGGATTGCGGAAGCCTGCAAGATTGCGGGCCGCAGCCGCGACTCGGTTAAGCTTGTTTGGGTGAGCAAGTTCCACCCGGCAGAAGCCGTAGAGAATGCTATCAGCCTGGGCGCCACCGACTTCGGCGAGAACCGCGTGCAAGAGGCCGAACTCAAGTTCTCTGCGCCGCGCATGGCAAAAGACGGGAGCCGCGTGCGTTGCCACGTGATTGGCCCCGTGCAGAGTAACAAGCTCAAGAAGGCGGCGATTGTCGCCGACTGCATCCATTCCATCGCGAGCATCGAGGCGGTGGAAAAGCTGGAACGCGTTTGCGCGGCACTCCCCGGAGAGAATGGCACGGGCAAGATTCTCGATATCCTTTTCCAGGTGAACGCCGGTGAAGAAGAGACCAAGAGCGGTCTCGATGTACACGAGGCCGAAGCGTTCCTCGCCGATTTAGAAAAGCGTGCCGGCGCTGCTAGCGCCGATGGCAAGAGCGAAAACTTCCCGCACCTGCGTTTCCGCGGGCTCATGACTATCGGTAAGAATACGGGTGTCGCCGAGGATTCCCGCGAGTGCTTCGCGTTCTTGCGCGGACTGCAACAGAAATTCCTCGCGAAGGGTGGTGCCTTCGCGAAGTTTGATCAGCTTTCGATGGGAATGACGGGCGACTTGGAGGTCGCTATCGAAGAAGGCTCCACGATGATTCGCGTGGGTACGGCCCTCTTCGGCGAGCGTGATTATTCTAAGTAAGTAATTAGAAGTTGATGAACATCCCGATGGAGGTCGCCATCTCGTCGGTGGTGGAGAACGATCCGAACGGGTTGCTCAGGAACTGCTTGGTGAATGCCATTTCGATGGCTGCGATTTCGTATTCCAGGCGCAGGCCGATGTTGGCCGTGGTGATGCCCGAAGAAATTTCCATCGTCTTTGTCGAAACGTCGCCGATGTAGGAATCCCTGTAACGGACGAGGTCCCACTGGTGGCTTGCGCTACCGAACGCGACAACGTACTTGCCGAGCATCACTTCGCCCAAGATGTTGGGAGTGACGGTCAGGGCGTATTCGTTATGCCTGCTGCAGACTCCCTCGATTCTGTCGAAGGCCATCAGCGGGACTTCCGTGTTGACGCCCATGAATACGCGGCCCTTTTCTTGCTTGAGCACGGCCCATCCGATATTGAATTCGGGGATGACCTCGACACGCGCCGTGGAGTCGGTCGTGTGCGTGGTGGATGTCGCGATGTAGTACTTTCCGTTCTGTTCGAAGATGCTTCTTTCGGTTCTTGTATTCTTGGAGTTGTAGCGGTTTGCCTGCCCTGGAGACGAGGAACTTGCCGCCGAGATTCCAGATGTCGGATTTGTTCTCTACATCGCCGCCCTGGACGGAGAGTTCGCCTTCGGGATGTTCATAGGCGAGCTTGACGGCGAAATCGAGACCGGCCAGCTTGGCAGAAACGGTACCGCCCAATGCGGAGCCTGCTTCGGTGCCCTTGATGGTCTCTTCGGCGCCGGAATTGTCGTCGTCGATGTAAATCCACCTCTTGCCGACGGCAGCCTGCAGGAGTACGCCGAAGCGGCTCATGGCAAGACCCGCCGATACGAGGGCGAGGCTGTTGCTGTTGTCGAAGGCGAAGAAGTAGGTGATGTTCTTGCCGAAGGAGATGACGCCTTCTTCGTCGATGGGTTCAAAATAGGCGAAATTGCGATTGACCATCTTGTGCGGGATTGCCATTTCGCCGGCGACGGTAGCGGCTGCGGCCTCGTTAGCCACGAGGTTGTAGGCGTTGCCGTGCAATATCTTGTCGAGCGGGCTTTTGATTTCGGGGGCCGATTCGACAGGCTTGGCTGTGTCGGCGGTTGCTGCAGGGGCTGCGGCAACTACGGCGGGTGCCGCTGCTGTAGAGTCGGGCTTTACGGCGGCGCTGTCGGCCTTGACGGTCGTGTCGGGTGCAGCGGCGACGGTGGCCGGCTTGGCTGTGTCCGGAGTCCGTTACCGCGGTTTCGGTGGCGCTGGCTGCCGAGTCGGCGCTCGCCTGGGGCGCTGCTGCGGAGTCGGCAGGCTGCGCTGTAGAATCGGCTGCAGCGGGTTCCTGCGGAGCCAGGGTCTGGAAATCCTGGGAGGCCGGCTGGGGTTCGGGTGCCGGAAAAACGGGTTCCTGGGCCAGTGCCGCGATGGACAGGCCGAGAGTGAGGCAAATGATACTAGTCGTCGATTTCATACAAATAAATCTATATTTATTTTTACATGACCGAACGCCGAATGGCTAAAAAAGTATATCGAGAACCCGTGACACATGAATTTCCGGCCGTTTTTGACCGGGAATCCCGTGTACTTTTGCTCGGGTCGATTCCCTCGCCAAAGTCTCGCGAGGTCGGTTTTTATTACGGACATCCGCAGAACCGCTTTTGGAAGGTGCTTGCCGCCGTCCTTGGCGAAGATGTCCCCGCGACAATTCCGCAAAAGAAGGCGATGCTCAAAAAGCATCACGTGGCGCTCTGGGACGTACTGGAAAGCTGCACCATCGTTGGCGCGAGCGACACTAGCATCGAGGATGCCGTGCCGAACAGGATTGGCGACCTCGTGAAAAAGTCGAAGGTTTGCCGGATATTCTGTACCGGGGCGACGGCCCACAGGCTTTACCAGAAATACTGCGCCGCGGAAGTCGGGATGGATGCCGTGAAGCTCCCGTCCACGTCGCCCGCGAATTGTGCCGTCTCAATGGAAAGGCTCGTGGAAGCGTACAGGGTGATTCTGGGGTAGTTTTTATATATTTAAGAATATGAAAAGACATGTTGTTTTGGCCGTTGTCCCGTTCATGCTTCTGCTTGCGGGTTGTAGTAGTGATTCTAGCACTTCGTTCGAAGAGGATATTACCGGTTCGGATGAGGCGCGCAAGGCGGCGTACGAGGCCCGCTGCCAAGAGAAGTTTGGATTGTCTGCCGAAGACGAATGGCTGGCTTCCATCCCCGAGGGTAGCACCCTGGACAGCCTTGTTTGCTACGATTTGTCCATGTATATGCGCGAGATGCTTGCGTTCTTCGCAAATTGTGTGGAGTCCAAATACAGCGCATCGGCAAACCGTTTTAATGTAAGGACCCTGTCCGAACGCGGGTACAATAATCTTTGGGCGAATGTCACGGATTGCAAGTACAAATATGAAAGCGAGGATAATTACGCCAGTTTGGTTACTAGGGACAGGGAATGGTACTTTGACGAATGCCTTTGCAAGCAGGAAAACGGGGAAACCTATTACCGTGCGCCCAAGCGCGACGCCTCCAGTTCTTCTGTGAATAGCTCTAGCTCTTCCGGGTCTAGCTCTTCCGGGACATCTTCCAGTTCTTCCGGCACGCCGAAATCTTCTTTCAGTTTTGTGTACAATCCAGAATTGGAGGTGGTGGATATCGGTGGGCAGCTCTGGTCTACAAAGAATTTGAATGTGGAAGTGAAAGGCAGCATGTGCTACAACGATTCTGCGAAATACTGTGAAAAGTACGGTAGGATATATACGTGGGCCATGGCGATGGGTTTGGACACTGCCTATGATCGCAAGCATTACGGTTCCATAAAGTTGCCTTATCGTGGAATATGCCCTGAGGGCTGGTACCTCCCGAGCGATGAAGAATGGAACTATTTGAAAAATTATCTAAGGGAACATTCCGAATACAAGGCCTACTTTACGAACCAGATTGGTGGAGGCTATGATTATCAGGGCTTTTACCGGTCGGAAGATGAAGAAACCTTGTTCTGGAGTTCTTCGGAATATTCTTCGGAATACCTGAGTTATGATGCATACGCCTGGGTTTGGGCGTTCCGAAAGGATCTCTCTATCGTGAATGACAATGCCCATAAATATACCGGCGCCTATATTCGTTGCCTCAAGGAAGGCTCCAAGGTGACTTGGACTTCCAGCGAGTCGCAGTCTTCTTCGAGCAGTGTCCCGGCGTCTTCCTCGAGTAGTGCCCCGGTGTCGTCTTCCTCGTCCGTGGAATCTTCTTCGTCCAATTCGGTATACCGGCCAGACGTAGATGAAGTGCTAATCGATAATAAGGTCTGGATGACAAGGAACTTGAATGTTCCTGTTGAAGGTAGCATGTGCTACAACGATTCTGCGGAAAATTGCGAAAAGTACGGCAGGATGTATACGTGGGCCATGGCGATGGGTTTGGACGCTGCCTACGATAACAAAAATCTCGGTTCTATAGAGTTGCCTTATCGTGGAATATGCCCCGAAGGCTGGTACCTCCCGAGCGATGAAGAATGGGAAGATTTGGAGTATTATCTAGAGCAGTATCCTGAATACAAGGCCTACTTTACGAACCAGATTGGTGGAGGCTATGATTATCAGGGCTTTTACCGGTCGGAAGATGAAGAAACATTGTTCTGGAGTTCTTCGGAATATCTGAGTTATGATGCATTCGCCTGGGTTTGGGCGTTCCGAAAGAATCTCACTATCGTGAATGACAATGCCCACAAGATTACCGGGGCGTATGTCCGTTGCATAAAGAACACGGTGCAGGAATAAACAAGAGGATTTTTATGAGCGTTTCGATGCAAGATGTGATGAAGCAGTCCGGCGTGGCTTTTGGCACGAGCGGAGCCCGCGGCCTGGTGACCGCGATGACGGACCGCGTCTGTTACGTGTATGCGCGTTGCTTTATCAAGTACTGCGAAGCAAGCTACAAGTGCGAGCACACGATTGCGATTGCTGGCGACTTGCGTCCGAGTACCGAACGTATTCTGAAGGCGCTCGTGAAAGCGGGCGAGGACAGTGCGTGGAAGGTCGTTTACTGCGGCCGTATCCCGAGCCCGGCGATTGCG
>CADBLC010000263.1 GCA_902795385.1 Fibrobacter succinogenes
TTGATGCTCGGGCTTGCGCTTGCGAACCTGAACGTGCTGGGCGAGGACATCCGCGCCGAGGTGCAGTACCGCACGACGGTGGATCCGTTCTTCGACAAGAACGAGTATGCGTTCTACGCGAGTTCTCCATACTTCCTCGGTTTCCCGCTCGGGTGGAACTTCGAGTTCCTCGTGACCGACAGCTACGACAACATCCGCGGTTTCCAGGAGAACAGCATCTTGCTCGACCTGGATTTGGACTACAAGGTGCTGCCGCACTTGTCACTGCTGTGGACTATTGCCGGGCGCGATTTGCAAGATGCCGCGTTCTTGCCGGAACTGGGAATCGGTTTCGCTTTCGATTACCGCGACAGCAAGCTCGATACCCGCAGGGGCGTGTATTTTGAGTACATGCTCACGCACGTGGGCGAGGGCGACGATAGCGACAGTGACTGCGACGTTTCCAATGGCGAAAGCTGCCGCGGCATGGGAGGCGAGAACTTCTGGGAGTACCTGACGGATGCCCGCGCCTACTTTACGCTCGGCAAGTTCGTGACGGGGGCGACGGCGCTGGTGCGCCTGCGTCCGGGCGATGTGGAATTCTACGATTACTATTATCATGGCGGTGCCAATACGTTCCGCGGTCACGAGGCCGACTCGGGCTCTCTCGGTGTCCACGAGGCGCTCCTTACGCTCGAGGAGAGGTTCGTGTTGCTGGAACGCCGCTCGGCCAGTGTCGCCGGCGTGAACTTCTTCTATGGCGTTCAATTGGTGGCCGGTCTCGACGGGAGCCTCTTGTGGGACAAGGGACATCCGGGCTGGGACGATTACGAGGGGGCCGTCTACGGCGGTCTCCATCTTGTGATTCCGGCGCTCGACCGCATCCGCTTCGAAGTCGGTTATAGCCCCGACAAGGGTGAGCCAGTGTTCTACTTCGGGCTGTTCGACAAGGTGACCTCGTCTCGCTGGAGAAGTAGATAAGAGCATAAGACCGCTCGAACGGCTACACTTGACTATTTGCTACATAAATGTTAAATTTACGTTAACGTATTGGAAAACAAAGACTTAGGCCAAAGGTGGCCTATCGGAGTATAAATGGCAATCAATTACCTGGATCTCCCTATTGGACGTAAGTACCCCTACGAGGTCGATTGCGTCGTGGAGATTGGCAAGGACACGAACCTCAAGTACGAATATGACGAACGCCTGCACGTGTTCCGCCTGGACCGCTGCCTGCTCAGCTCCATGAGCTACCCCTGCACGTAGCCGGTATTCAACCCGCGCCCCATCAAGGATATTGGCGACGTGGACCAGATGTTCCTGCGCATTACCAGGAACTTCTTCCAGAACTACAAGGAACTGGAAGGCAAGGATGTGCAGATTGGCGAGTGGCAGAATGCCGACTTTGCCCGTGAGAAGGTAATCGTGGCTCACCGCGCCTACTTCCAGAACCAGGTGCAGGTCCCGGAATCCTTCTACCAGGAACCGGAAAGCGCTGAACACCTCCCGCCCGAAGAGCTGATTTAGCGATTTATATCACATCTGGAATTCAATTGGCCCCCGATTTTGCATAATCGGGGCTTTTTCTTTACAAAAAGCGCTTTTTTTGTGAAATTGCCATGCGTTTGATAGAAAAAGAGATTATATTAGAAAAAAAAGTTTTACATAAGATTCCATAGGAGACCATATGAATTTCGAAAAGAAGCCTTTATGGCTGATTGGCGGCATCACGCTGTCCATGGCACTCGCGTTCAGTGCGTGTGGGGACTCGACAAGTTCGTCCACTACGGAAGACGATTTTAACGAGCAGGTCCGGATTCCGGACGACTCCAAGCAATCCGATGAAAATACGGATAAAAAAGATTCCACTTCTTCTTCTACGATTCCGACCGATCTCAAGCTTGCGGTGCCGACCAATTTGGAGGCTGTCCGCCTTGCCCCGAGCGTTTGGCAACTGACCTTCAAGTCTTCCGGATCTATGGATGCCTTCATTGTTCAGCGTATGCCGGTTGCCGGTGGTGAATGGAAGGATTACAAGGAAGTGAAGTCGGGTCGCCTGGTCTTGGATGGAGCCTCCAATGGCGGTTACTATTATCGCGTCGCCGCTAAGAAGGACAAGAGCATCTCTGACTTTAGCGAAGAAATTCTGGTCTCCAACAAGACTCCCTATTCCGATGGTATCGTCCTGGAGACTCCGTCTGTCACGGCGAACATCAATCAGGAAAAGACCCTCGAACTGTTCCTGTCGGACAAGCTTCCGGGCGATGGAATCGTCAATTCGACCTACAACCTTGACTCTGCAGGTAAGGCTGCCGGATCGGTCTATTTCCAGGCCCGCTTCGTCTATGGCAATGAATATGTCACGGATACGGTGAAGGCTCCGGCAGACCAGTTCTCCATTTCCAAGACGTTCAATACGAATGCCGAACTCTGCAATTCCTTTGCACAGGTCCGCGTTGTATGGACGGACAAGAACAAGGAATCCGATTATAGTGAATGGTCCAAGCCGATGGGCACCAAGGCTGGCACGGAATCTGGCCTTGTCAACGCCAATAACCGCTGCAAGGCGGATACTACCGCAGCACAGAGCGAGGTTGTTGTGGAAGAAGGCGCACTGCCTGGCCCGACGAACCCGAAGGTAGAACAGCTTTCGGATGGTTCGTGGATGATGCAGTGGGAATATACCCCTTCTAAAGATCGTCCGGAAACCGGCTTCATTGTGCAAAAACTCGATGCCGAAAAGAACGAATGGGCGGAATTTGATTCTACGGGTAGTGGCGTTTACCGCTGTGTGCTTGGCAAGCTGACGGGCATGTACAACTACTTCAGGGTTGTTGCCTATGACAAGGATGGCCGTTCCGCTTATTCTGCCGATGTGCTGGCTACAGGCGACGACACTGGTGTTGGCGATGGCACCATGCTCCAGACCCCGAATGGCCTCACCTTCGTGCGCATTGCTCCGAGTGTGTGGGAAATGAGCTGGAAGTATGATATCGCGAAAGAAAAACCCGAAAACAAGTTTATCATCCAGAGTGCCAAGCTCAAGAACTTCGAATGGAAGACTATCGCAACCGTCAAGGGCGAAAATAGGGTGTTCCTCATCGAGGGCAAGGAAAACATTGAGAACTACTACAGAATGGCGACGACTGACGGAAAGGATACATCCTACTTCACCGAAGCGCTGCAGTTGACTCCTTCTTTCCCGTATCGTGCCGATATGAATCCGGCGACCCCGGTATTGGGTGTCTCTCTGAATTTTGGCGTTTACGACGGTTATGAAGCCAATATGGATACTGCGTCGCATGACAAGATTATCGTGAGCGCTAGCGTTGCCTTCGATGTCCAGACGAACATCGTTGACAAGAATATCCACGAGTCCGAGTACACGGATACCGTCTACTACCAGGCCCGCTGGTTCACTCCGACGGTATACGACCCCCGTGGCGATCAGGTCGACATGTTTAACGATGGCGAACTTGAAGGTCGCGAAAATCTTGGTGCCACGTGGGATGAAGATTTCGCTTACGAAGAACCCTCGGTGGGCCTCTCCACCTCTTGGAGTGACTCGATAAAGGGTAGTGACGGTACCGTTAAGGAATATTGGCAATTGTGCGAAGATGCTTATGGATACAATAATACAATCCAAGCTGTGCGAACGGATTCCCTGAAGGACGATGAAGGAAAGTTCACGGGGCTTGATTATGTTAACGTCGAAGCCAGTGTCGAGGCTATCGTGAACGGGCTTGTCAAGGTAGACAAGGAATACTTCTTCGCTGCGTCAAAGATATCGACGAACACGGCTCTGTGCATCGAGAACCATGTTAGGGGCTTCTGCGATATCAGAATCCAGGTTCGTATCGTGTGGACCGACAGAAACGGAGAAACCGACTATAGTGAATGGACGCTCCCGACAGGTATTGGAGGCGGCAAGGATTCGGACAAGCTCTGCTACAACCATTAATGCCTTGAAGACTATATGAAGAGAGCCCGGCCGTTGCGCCGGGCTTTTCTGCTTAGGCGGACATCTGGGGCGGGTATCTTGGGCGGACATCTTGATGCACAAAAAAAAGAGCGGGGCTCTCGCCTCGCTCCTTTTGAAACTGTAGAAGCTCTTACCTGGAGTAGTATTCCACGACGAGCTGTTCCTGCAGCTGGACAGGGATCTGTTCGCGGAGCGGGAGCTTCACGAGCGTGCCTTCCATCTTGCCGGCGTCGACAGTCAGGTATTCCGGAGCTGCC
>CADBLC010000264.1 GCA_902795385.1 Fibrobacter succinogenes
GCCGACTGGGGCGGAGGACTTGGCCTGTACTACTTCTACCGCCACTACTTTTACAACTACTTCTCTGCGCAGGCGCATGCAGGGTTCATTTACCGCTACGCAAGTTTCAAGGAAGATTCCTATGCCGGCAAGGGCAAGTTCCAAAACGGGGAATCGTACGAGCTCAACAGGCACCTTGACCTGAGCTACCACAACTTCGCGCTCGATTTCCCGATTACCGCCAAGTTCGGCACGCATATCGAACCCACCACGTTCGTTTTCGCGTCACTCACGTTCGGCCTGACCAAGCCCCTTTACGAGCACATGTACGCCGACTACACCTTGAACATCAACGATCCGCCCAAGGAATTTGCGCATGAACTCGAGCTTATCGGCGAAGCCGGCAAGAACCCGTTCCCCATGGAAGAAATCCACGAGGTCAACAAGCCGTTCTTCATGGACGACTGGGAAACAAACGGCTGGATAGGCCTAGGCATCGACGGCAAGTACGCATCTGTACAAGCGCAGTTCCTGTTAGCAAGCGGCACCTCGGACTACGAAAACCACCGCTACTACGGTTTCAGTTTCGACAGGGCGCCCACTTTTAGAATCTTTTTCGATTTCAGCCTGAGGTAAGCCATGAAGACACGCCATCTTTCAAGACTCCTCTCCTGCATCGCCATCGCGCTCGCCTTTACGGCCTGCGGCGACAACGCCATCGAAGCCGAAACCGAAATGCAAAGCGAATCCTTCGCTGCCAAGGGTACCGCCATCGACAAGCTCGACAAGCAGCTGGACCGCATCGACTATTACACCTGCACGGAGAAGTACAACAGCATCCGCTGCAACAGCTTTTACGCCAAGTACGGTTCCTTCGAGGCCAAGGAAATCGCCGACACGCTCAACTACGACGATCACGCCGTTTATATAGGACCCGACAAAGAAGACTTGTACGAATACATCACCGAGAACTGGCAACTTGTTATGACGCTCGCGAACTACATCCAGATTCTCGATTCCATCCCGCCCGAAAATCCAGACAGTACGGTATCGGAAACGTCCGAAAGCGCGGAGCCAAAAGACAACGATAGCGCCGAGAACCGCGCCGAAGAACGCGCCGAAGGCAACGACGACAGCTACATGGAATTCATTTTCACCGTCACCGCCTACAGCGACGGCGAAGAATCGTTCGTCCGCGAATTCACGGTCTTGCAGGACACTTCCGGCGAAGCGCAATGGAAAGGCGAAGAAACCGTAAGGACAATAATCCCGCGCGGCACGGACGAAATCCAGATATGCCTGGAAACGTCCAAGATTGACGACGTGGGCGACGAAGTCTTCTCGGCCAGCGACTGCATAAGCCTAGAAACGATAGGCAAGCTGGACAGCACCACCTACGAGGAAATGCTGTCGGAATGGACCGGCGTCAACGCCGTTTGGGGCTGGGCCCTTTCACCCATCAATTAGAGGCCGCTTCGCGCATGCGGCGACGTGCTCGGCTTCCCGGGCGGTTGCGGCGGCGATGCTTGTGCGGCACACCTTCGGAAGGCTTTTCACCTTCGCGCGGTTCGCGCGGCTGAGCATCGCGAGACTGAGCATCGCGAGACTGAGCATCGCGGGGCTGAACATCGCGAGGGCGCTTTTCGCGGGACTTGGACGCGCGCTTTTCGGCATCATTACGCGACATGCGACCGCGGGCGTTGCGCATCTCGCTTTCGGGAGTCTCCTTCTGCGGTGGCGGCAGCTTCTCGTAAACAGCCTTGTCGCCTTCCGGAATCTTCACTCGCGTAAGCTTCTCTATAGCGCGCAGGTCCTGTTCCTCGTCGGGAGAGCAGAACGAAATCGCGATGCCGTCTTTGCCGGCGCGGGCCGTACGGCCAATGCGGTGCACGAACGTTTCGGGCACATCGGGCAAATCGTAGTTGAACACGTGCGAAACGTCGTCCACGTCTATGCCGCGGGCCGCGATATCAGTCGCTACCAGCACTCGGATTTTTTCGCTCTTGAAATTGCCCAGGGCCTCTTGCCTGCGGTTCTGGCTCTTGTTGCCGTGAATCGCGGCACACTTGATGCCCGCCTTCTCCAAGACGCGCGTAATCTTGTCGGCACCGTGCTTGGTTCTGCTGAACACGAGCACCTTCTTCATCTCGGGGTGTGCAAGCAGGAGTTCCTTCAAAAGCGCTCCCTTGCGGCGCTTGTCGATGCGGTAGAGTTCCTGGCGGATGCGCTCGATGGGCGTACTCTGGGGAGCCACTTCCACGCGCACCGGGTTCGGGCGTAAAATGGTCGCGGCAAGTTTAGTGATGTCGTCGGGCATGGTCGCGCTGAAGAAAAGATTCTGCCTGTTCTGCGGCAACAGCGCCACCACCTTGCGGATATCGTGAATGAATCCCATGTCGAGCATGCGGTCGGCTTCGTCGAGCACAAAGAACTCGAGCGCCTTCAGCGAAACCGCCTTTTGGCCAATCAAGTCGAGCAGGCGCCCCGGAGTTGCGACCAAAACGTCTACACCGCGAATCAGGCCCCGCTTTTGCGATGCGTCGTTTACGCCACCGAAAATACACGCGGTAGATATAGCGGTAAACTGCGCATACTCCCTAAAGCAATCTTCCACCTGTATGGCGAGCTCGCGCGTAGGCAAAAGAATCAGCGCACGGCACGTCTTGGGCGCGCGCACCTTGCCGGAATCGAGCAGCAGTTGCAAAATCGGGAGCGCAAAGGCGGCCGTCTTGCCCGTTCCCGTCTGGGCAATTCCCAAGAGGTCCTTCTTTTCCAGGAGACTCGGGATAGATTTTTCCTGGATGGGAGTGGGATGCTCGTAGCCTACGGCGCGGATCGCGCGCTGCAACGGATTTGCCAGGGGGAGTTCAGAAAATAGCATGGGCGCAAATGTAGAAAAACGTGACGATTATGGTCTTCAAGAACTTCACTAAAAAAACCAATCAAAAAAAAATTTATTTCTCGGTCTGCATTTCTGCATGGC
>CADBLC010000265.1 GCA_902795385.1 Fibrobacter succinogenes
TGCGTAGTTTTCGTCAGCACTTATTTTTTTTCAGACTTTTTAACGAGTGCCCTCGTCTGAGACCTCGGCTTGCAACTAACACTTCAGCGACCCTGTCGAAACCAGATCACCCCCAATGTTATTTTCCAGCGATGATCTGGTTGAGACAGGCCTGTCGACTAAATGCGAGCTAGCGAGCATTTAGGCCCTTAAGCTCACGAAGTGAGCGAAAGGCCCAAAGGGCGAGCGTAACGCGAATAGCGTTAGGCGAGGCAAACCAGATCACCCCCGATGGTAATCGGGGGGGCTTTGGTTGAGACTCGTCGACTAAATGCGAGCCGGCGAGCATTTAGGCCCTTAAGCTCACGAAGTGAGCGCAAGGCCCGTAGGGCAAAATCAGTGCGAATAGCAATGATTTTGGCAAACCAGAGCACCCCCAAATACTTGAGGTAAAACAAAATATATAAAAATAAAGGAAAAAAAGGAAGATGTGAAAAGCGGAAACTACTTAGCGTTTTTCACACAGCGGACAGAATAGGCCCAATCCTCATTTTCTCTCGTTAACATACTGTTCGGGCTATCGTGATGAAATTCCATAACCCAATCGTAGATGATGTCGCCAATCGTGATGAAATTCCATAACCCAATCGTAGATGATGTCGCCATCTTCGACAATAAACCAATAACCAACTTCTGTACCTAATGCATAATATTGCCCTGATGAGATCCGTCTCCCACCGGGACTCGCCGAAAAACCATACGTGTCGAGACCAGGTCTACCATCTTCGTTCCACCCCACCATGGATCTAAGCTTGTCTCCACCTTTCGTTTGACCATTAAGATCAGGGCCTGTAAGAGCGTATGCTTCATCATAAGATGGCAAATGCCAACCATCGGGACACGCTTTTAACGCAGCCGACCATGTATACATGCGACCATATGTAGCGCAATATTTAGACGAATCATTGTAACAATAGCTGTTGGCACTTTCAAAGTTCAGGTTTTCGGCCATCCATGTGATGTTATCGACAACGATCGTCTTGTAAACCTGCCCATCACGGCTGTCAGTCATCTCTCCGTACGAAATAGCCGGGTTCAGAAATTGCCACGAACTCTTTACGCCAGTACTTGAAGAGGAAGAAACCTGACTGCTGCTAGATGATTTTATACTGCTAGAGCTTGATTTTGCACTGCTAGAGCTCAACGGTTTTGGTTTCCCTTCGATACAGCGGACAGCCATTCCCCACCCTTCCGCTAAATCATACAGACCGATGGAGGCATACGGCAGATTCCATCCTAGATACACTGCATATACCAAGCCAGCGCTATCCGATGCTGTCCACATATTGGTGCACCATCCCAGCGAAGAACCATAGCCGCCGCTAGCCTTGTAGCTTCCCGGGAGCATCGCAAACCCATATTTGTCCGTACCCAAATAACCGTCGTCCCTGGTCCAGCCGGTATCGGCCATGAGCACAACCGCAGAGCTGTCTTCCCCGACAAAATGAAGCAGTTCCCGCAATTCTTCTATGGTCGGCAGGTGCGTCCCGTTCGGGCATGCCTTCTTGGCGTTATCCCAGTCGTAGAGCGATCCATACTTGTCGCAGTTTTCGGGCTTGCCGGAATGGCAATAGCCGGTCACGCCACCACCCCTGTAGTCAAGATTTTCCGCGAACCAGGTCTGCGAACCGATCGTCACCATGCGGTACGTTTTGCCGTCACGCGAATCCACGAAAGCCTTGCTGTCGTGCGTCTTGGAGCTGCTCGATTTCACCGACGAAGATGATTCAGGAGTCTTGCTGGAAGACGACCCCGACGTACTGCTCGAGGATGATTTTGGAGTCTCGCCGGAAGAGGAGCCTCCCGAAGACGAAACATTCCCAGACGAAGACGAGGCTTTCTCGGACGAAGAAGACGCCTTGTCCGAAGAAGAAGTCTCCCCCGACGAAGCTTTATCCGAAGAAGAAACGTCTTTCGCAGACGAGGAGGACTCCTTTACAGAAGAAGAGGATTCGTCATCCTCACCGGGACTGTCGAATTCGCTCGAAGGAATCCACTTTCCGGAGAAACATATGTAATCTTCGTCCTTGTTCTCAACAAAGATGACTTCGCCCTTCCGGTCGTCGGTGCACTTGCCCAACTCGTAAATGGACTCGACTTCCTTTTCCTTGGACGTATTTTTGAACGAAACGGAATCATCTTCGTCCGAACAAGAAACTAGCAAGGCCGTCAGGAGACAGCCGGTCAAGATTTTACGCATAGGAGACTCCTTGTCCTTGAAATATATATTAAAAGCCGGGCAAGGCGCAATACCCCGGGCCTAATCCTGCGGTTTGTACGTCTTGCTGTGGGTAATCTCGATAAACATCGCGAACATTACGCCTACGCGCAGCGACGACACGCGGTAATCGAGGCTTTCGTCGGGCTACGCTGACTTCCAGCACGAATCCCTTGGGCAGCACGGCGCCCACGCCGCAATTGGCAAAGAAGTTTACCGGGCTGTTCCACCAGTATTCGTCACCGGTCAGCGGGACAAGGTAGCCACCCCTCAAGGATAAGTACGGCGAAATGAAATTGTCCCTATCGATACGTCCAAACGAAATGACTCCCCACAGGGGCAGCGATGCCGGAGCGGCCTCCGAGCCGTCATCCTGCTGCGAAGTCCTGAACCCGAGGCCGAAACCGGAACGCATCGGCACGAACTCCGACGAGAACAGGGCCTCGAAGCCGGCCTCGATGACAAATTCTGTCTCCCACTCCTGTTCCGAAGAAACGGACTTGGAATCCTTCGATATGGTGACATCGGCCGGAAAAAAGAGCTGAGCGCCGGAAAAAAGAGCTGAGCCGACGGTTTTATGTCAAAAGCATGCGAAAAACCGAACAAGCACAGACTTGCCAGCAAAATAGGCGTTTTTTTCAAGAACAAATGAAATCCCTCTCCCTTTTCACGCATAAAATAACAAAGAAAATCAATAAAATCAACCCCCCTATCGCTTTTTGGAAAAACAGAATATATATTATACGCACAATACCGCCCTAATTCGCGGTATTTGGGGAGAAGATTGCGGTGCGTGTTTTTATAGGGATTATACTCTGTTTTCTGACGTTGGCTACGGAAGCCTTCGCACAAATTACCATCCAGGGAGTAGAGGGTTCTTTCAACGTTTCCATCGGCGACACACTCATGTTGTCGAACAAGAAGTACCTCAAAGTCGGGGAACACTTTGTCCGATGGGAGATTGTCTCCGGCTCAGGAAAATTCTTTGACGCTACCGAAATCGCGACAGCCGACAGCACCGGTTTTATTCCGTCATCCAGTTCAGCCGTTCTGAGATTGGTGGCCGACACGCTTCCCATCTACAAGATAACCGACAAATCTACCGTATTCTACTACGACTCGAACAGCACCAAAATTCCCAACGGGAATTATGGCATCAGGATGTACTTCAATTCCGGGGAAAGCCGCAACTATGTATTGAATTATAAATTCAACCAGCGGTC
Source organism: Fibrobacter succinogenes (assembly GCA_902795385.1). GTDB lineage: Bacteria > Fibrobacterota > Fibrobacteria > Fibrobacterales > Fibrobacteraceae > Fibrobacter > Fibrobacter succinogenes_P. The sequence continues at coordinate 3,481 of CADBLC010000265.1, forward strand.
TTTCGGAATAGGAAACTACACAACGGACTCCACCTTCACCTCTATAGCCCCCCGTCTCGACGGCGCCTCCGTCAGCGGCAAGCACTACTTCACGACCGAACCCAACTCCAAGAGCTACATCTTCTTCTTCATCAGTATCAACAAGAACTATTACCAGGTAATGCATGATTCCACGGTCATTTCAGTACAGCCCGTCTATACCATAGAAGCCTCGGCATCAGGCAACGGCACCGCAGAAATAGATTCATCAGGCACCAAGGTCACGTCGTACAGCAGATTTACCAAGGGAGAATCCCGTTCCATCTACGCAACGGCGGATAATGACAACAAATTTGACCACTGGGAAGTCACCTCGGGCAGCTGCACTATAACCGACACCAAAAAAGCGTCGACAAAAGTCAAGAGCGGAGAGGGAGACTGTAAGATTAGGGCCGTTTTCAAAGAAGGAATAATCTACACCATTACGAATGTCCCGACCGAATACGATTTCCTGGAGAACTCGTATGCACCCAAGGTCACCAACGGGTATGTAGGAGTCAGGTTCACGTTCAAGGCCCCAAGCGACGGCGACTACTCCATCATTGTATCCAATTCGCGCGCGGAGGATTCCATCTTCTACCTCCGATACACGGACACCGATTACAAGACACTCTCCGCAGCAGTAAAGTTCCTCGGCACCTACGCCGATACCAGGACACTCACAAAGGATCAGGTTGTCTCTGTCATCATCTACAGGCCACGCGCAAAATCCCACACATTCTACATCAACTACTCGCTGCAGTCATACAAGCTTTCACTCAATGCGGGCGCCAACGGCAAGGTCTTACCGGATAGCGGGTACGCGAAGGCTTTCTCCGGCACAAAGTACTCCATCACCGCCGAAGCCGACAGCGGATACCGCTTCTCCGACTGGACAATCGTATCCGGAACCCCGGTCATCGACAACAGCGAATCCCCATTTACGTACGTGACGATTTCCGGCAACAGCGAGCTGACAGCCAATTTCAAGCCCAGCTCCATCTACAAGCTCAATTCGACAAAGCAGACGTTCAACTTCCAGAAAAACTACTACCACGAATCAAGCCGTTCCGCCATACGGTTCACCTGGACCCCGCCCGACACCGCCTATTATCTGCTCCGTTTCGAGACCATCGACAGCATGGGCGTTTTCATCAACAACTACGCGGAAGACAGCCTGTTCGCCACAATCGTAGATTCCACCAAGCTACTTACCTCGAAAACAATCCTTTTCAAGGGAAACCCGAATACGCCCTATTACTGGAGTGTCCGTGACACCTCCATGTCCATTCCAAACACGTCTTTCAAGCTCTGGGTTTCGACTCCGTACGTGCTGAACGTAAGCGGCACGAAGGGCGGTTCCGTGAACCCGTCCGGGGCAACCTATACCCGGCCCAATGACAAGATTATCCTGACGGCCTGGACACACGGCGGTTACGTATTCGATTCCTGGGAAGTCACCGGAAGCAATTCGACCATCGCGAACAAGAACGAAGCCAGGACATCCATTGTCCAGAAAGATTCCATCTGCAGCGTCAAGGCGATATTCGTGGAAGACGATTCTGCGACGGCCCAGCTGAGCATCTCGAATCTCGACTTGACGAACTACCCCGAAATCTGCGCGCACGTTACGGTCACGGACCTTCACAGCGGCCACACCTTCTACGGGCTTGGCGCCGAAGACCTCGCCGTGACCCAAGACGGACGCACCATGCGTTCCCAGGTCACAAGCATCAATACCGTCAGCGGAATCTCGGTCGTCATCGTCGTTGACGAAAGCGGTTCCATGACAACCAACGACCGCATCGGAAAAGCAAAAGAATCCATAAAGAATTTCATCGACGATATGAGTCCCTACGACAGGACGGCCATCGTCGGGTTCCATGGCAAAGACTCCACGACGGTCCACCAGAGAATGACTTCGAACAAGTCGCTCCTCTACAATGCTGTAGACGAACTCAATGCCAGCGGTAACACCAACCTCGTTACAGGAACCCAGGTCGGGATCGAACAAATCGTGAACGAAACCAACCCGACCATGGTCATCGTGTTCTCTGACGGCGACAACGACGCAAGCGACAACCTGAAAGTAGACGCCACCATAGCTCTTGCAAAGAGCAAGAAGACGACCATCCATACCATCGGCCTCGAGACTTCAACGAGGAATCCTCTTGAAAAGCTTGCCAAGCTTGCCAAAGAAACGGGAGGCATATTCACCTTCGCCAGCGACGCAAGCGAACTGGCCGGCATCTACGCGGCCATGCGCGACAACACGCTATCGCAATATGTGGTATGTTACCAGGCGCCCACCTCGCTCGAAGACGGCGAATCGCACGAAGTCGTCGTGGGCATGATGTTCCACGATTCCCTTGTAAGCGATACGGTCAAGTGGGACGAAGGCTTCTTGCCGCCGACAATCAACCTCACCGACAGCACATGGAGCCTTATCGAGAACTCGCAAGAAGCGAATACGGCGCTCACGGTAAGCGCATACATCAGGAGTGGCCTGAAAATCACTTCGGCCAAGCTCTACATGAAACAATCCGGCACGGATTACGCCTCGTTCACCAGCTACTCCATGACGCACGTCCGTGACAGCCTGTGGGAATACACGATTCCCGAAAGCCTCGTGATTCCGCCGGGAATAGACTTCTACATCATCGCGA
>CADBLC010000266.1 GCA_902795385.1 Fibrobacter succinogenes
GCCGCGTTCCAGCTCAAGCGTGGCCGCGACGGAGTGTTCTTTGGCATGAATTCGGATGCGGATAGCGTGATGGTCGTGGAAGGCAGCTGGGTCGATTTGCCTAGAACGATTTATACGGCCGATTCCTGTGTGCTCGGTTGGTCTGTGGAGCGCGATGCCAAGAATTGGGAGTACAGGGATTACGTCGATGCGGATTCAATTTACGAGAAGTTGGAACCGACGAAGGCTCTTTACGCCGTATGGGCCGATGCACAAACATGTGTCGATTCGCTCGGCTATCAGCTTGTAAAGCTTAAAACGGAACACGGTATGGTGCAGTTCTTGGAACAGACGTTCAATGCCGATTCCACGCAGTACCTGCACAAGTTTGCCGAAGATTCTACGATGCTCTTGCCGGAAAAGCTGATGGATGGCTATTGGATTGTGCGTGCGGCGCCAGAACCGGGCTATGCGCTTGATTCCTTGGTAGTACAGGCTCTTGATGATCAGTATAATGATTCGACGGGACTGTACGAAGAGGTTAAAAAAAGGGTTGTGTTTATGGCTGGCGATACGTTGCATTCGCACATCAGGTACGTGTCCATGCAAGCCTTCTTCTCCGAGAGTAAGGGCTCTGACGATGGCCCGTTCCAGATTGTGAATGCGTATCTCAGACAGTCCGGGAACAACGGCGCTGCGGTGCGTCTGGATTTCGAGACGAATCCGTTCAACGTGAGCCTGGGTGTAAGCGTGAATGTCGCTCTACTTGATACCAATGACGTCCTGCTAAAAGAGGAAAATCTTGGCCATGTGGACGAGACTCCGTATTATGGCTCATGGGAAGAATATCCGCTGGCTCCGGGTGCGTACAAGCTTCGTGTAACCCTGGTCAATGATCAGTATACGGTAGCGTTCGATACCTCGTTTACGGTGGCTTCCGAAATTGAGGTTGCTGCCAATACATGGTACATGGTCTCGCTCGGCAGCGTCGACATGGAATCCGTAGTCTGGGACGACGACCCCGTGTTCTATTGGTGGGACGAATTTAGCATAGGTGGCGATTTCTGGCAGTACAATGCGCTCAAGCCCGGGAACAAGATTGATGGACGGGAACGGGGCTATTGGTACAACAGCCTGGAAGGCCGTCCGCTGAAACTTGCGGTGGATACGGCCAACTTCGATAGTGTAGTCCATTGGCAAATCGATAGTGCATACTCCGGCTGGAACCTGATGGCGAACCCCAATGGCTGGTCGGTGAGCATCTACAACACTGAAGGTATTGGCTCTAACAACGAACCCTTCTGCTACAATGACCGCCAAGACAAGGATGGTGAGCCTGAATGGTCCGAAATAGCGTTCTGGAAGTATGACCCCGCCTCTGGCAGCTATGCGCTTGCAGATACCATTGGTCCGTACGAGGGCGTGTGGGTCAAGACCGGATGCTCGAAGAAGTGGCGTTTTAACGCGGAGCCGATGTTCCCGAAACTTCGCCAAGATGACAATGAAGGCCTGCTGAAGGCAGCGAAGAAGCCTGTGCTTGCGAAGGCGGTTGCCAAGGACAGCTGGACTCTCCAGGCGAAGCTTGGTGACGGCAAGGGCAAGGTGGATTCCTGGAACGTCCTGGGTGTTGGCACGAAGAACGTGGTTATCGCAGAACCGCCCGAGGCCATGGGTGACCATGTGAACCTCTCTGTTGTCGACGGCAAGAGGCACCTTGCGAAGTCCGTGAAGGCGGGGGTGGCCGCTCCGGAATGGAAGGTTGAACTTTCCGCCTCGTCGAACCGCGTGGGCTACTTGAGCTTCGAGGGCGTGGATGCCCTCCGTGAATACGGTTTGAAGGTGTTCGTGACGGTGGACGGCAAGACTACCGAGATGCGCGAGGGCGAACCGCTGAAGGTGGCCCTGACCAGGACTGCGAAATACGCGACCGTCCGCGTGGCCGAGTCGGCGAAAGTCGAACTTGCTTACCGCCTGGATGGTGTACGCGCGTTCCAGGTTGGCCATGGCCTGCAGGTGTCGTTTACTGCTACCGACGGGCTGGCCGGAAGCGCTGTACAGGTGGACCTGATCGACCTGAAGGGCCATGTCGCTGCCAAGGCGTCCGGGAAGGCCCAAATCGGGACGAATACCCTCTCGCTCGATGCCCCCAAGACGGGTGTGTACATGCTGCGTGTCCGTGCGGGGAGCCAGGTTCAGACCGGCCGGATTATGGTCAAGTAGGGAAGGGGAGGCCCATTCGGGCCATCCTTGCCATGCGGTGCCGAATTTTCTAAATTTGGCGCCGTTATGACAAAGGCAAAATTCATCAAGTTCATTATTGCGTCGGTGCTCGCCATCGCCGCCCTCTTCTTGCCCTACGAATCCCTCGGATTCGATGCCGCAAGCCCCATGGGAATCCTGAATCCGCTCGAAATCCGCGTCATCGGCGTTTTCGTCATGGCTGCGCTTTTCTGGATTCTCCAACCGTTCCCGATTTGGTCGACCTCGATGCTTGTCATCGTGCTCATGATTGTCACCATGTCGGATTCGGCGCTTGCCCCGTTCCGCGTTGACGGTGTCACGATGATTAGCCACAAGTCCATTATGGCGACCTTCGCGAACCCCATCATCATGCTCTTCCTCGGCGGGTTCTTCCTCGCCGCTGCCGCGACCAAGTACAAGATGGACTTGAACCTGGCCCGCGTGCTCCTGAAGCCCTTCGGCAAGAACCCGAAGTTTGTGCTTCTCGGCCTCATGCTCATCACCGCCGTGTTCTCGATGTTCATGAGCAATACCGCTACCGCCGCCATGATGCTCGCCATCCTCGCTCCGGTGCTCAAACTCTTTGACGAAGACGACCGCGGCAAGGCCGCTTTCGCCCTCGCTATCCCGCTCGGTGCCAACATCGGCGGTATGGGTACCCCCATCGGTACGCCACCGAACGCTATCGCTCTCGGCGCCCTGAACGACGCCGTCGCCCGTGGCGACCTCGTNCCGTACGTGATTATTCTGATGGTACTTGCCTGGCTCTTGCTCCTCAAGATTTACCCGATCAAGATGAAGGAAATGTCCCTGAACATCGAAGGTGCCGGCAAGTTCGACACGAGCCCCAAGGCCATTATCGTCTACATTACCTTCGTCGTGTGCGTGCTTTTGTGGGTGACCGGCAAGGGTGTCCACGGCATTAACGATAACGCGATTGCCATGATCCCGATGGCCGTGTTTGCCCTCACTGGCGTGATTACCAAGAAGGACTTGAATGCGATGAGCTGGGACGTGCTCTGGCTCGTTGCTGGTGGTTTTGCTCTGGGTGTCGGCCTCAATGCGACCGGCCTCGCTGCCCACCTTATCAAGACGATTCCGTTCGCCAGCTGGTCTCCGATTGCGTTGATGATCGGTTGCGGCGTCATCTGCCTCTTCATGGC